>NATW01000105.1 GCA_003094555.1 gamma proteobacterium symbiont of Ctena orbiculata | reverse complement strand
TGTTAACACTAATCCAATGTACTCTGTTGTGCCTGAAAAAACGCCAATCAAAGCGCACCCCAAGGGCACTTCCTACGGGCGCGAGGAGAGAAGTTTGGTCACTCCAAATGAACGACGAGCAATGCTGAGTGGCGCTTTTTCAGGCGCACCCCAAGGGCACTTCCTTCGGGGCGCAACCCGAAGGGCTGGGGCTGTTTTTGCGCCCAGCGGCGTTATCATTCGCTCATGCAGCCGGGCTACACCACGCTCATTCTGCCTTGCTGGGCGCAAAAACAGTCCCAGCAGAGCGCACCCCAAGGGCACTTCCTGCGGGGCGCATTGGATTAGTGTTAACAGGCCCTAGATGCCAGCAATCAGCGTTATCATCCCCTGCTATAACCATGCACGCTACATTGCGCAGGCGATCGAAAGTGTCATCCGGCAATCCTTCAGTGATTGGGAACTGATCATCATCGACGACTGTTCCCAGGATGAATCCTGGCCTGTGATCGACGATTACACCGACAAACGAATTCACGCTACCCGACATGAGCGAAATCTGGGCGCCCACACCACCATCAACGAGGGACTGGCCCAGGCGAAGGGTGATTTCCTGACGATACTCAATTCGGATGACACCTACAGTCCGGACAGGTTACAAAAACTCTATACCAAGGCAACAGAGGAAGGGATTGCCTTCCTGGCAACCAGAGTGCAACCGATCAGCGCCGATGGCTCACCCATGGATGACCCGGACAGCTACTGGAACCAGTGGTACTCAGGACTGCTCGAGACCTATCGGGAAAACAAGCAACTCCTGACCGCTTTGTGCAAGGGTAATCTGCTGATTACCACATCGAATTTCTTCTTCAGCCGCGAGGTATACGACAAGCACGGCGGATTCGCCGATTACCGCTACGTACACGACTATGAATTCGTCTTGAGACTGATACTCGCGGGGCGCAAGACCGACCTGCTGGACGACAGCGCTCTGGTGCAATACCGCATACACGGCGCGAACACCATCCAGGAGAACCCGGTTGCGGCGATTATAGAAACCTTTCAACTATTGAGCGGATCGACACCTGAAATATTTGCCCATTCCCGGCAGTATCGCGACACTAATCTTTCCCTCATCAAACAACAGTTAGACTGGCTTGGTGACAATGTGCAGGCCACGATTGAGCAAAAAGAGACAGCTCATCAACAACAGATCGCCTCACTTACACAACATATCGAAGAGAACAAAAGACAACTCGAGCAGAATTACCAACAGCAGATATCCACCATCTATAACAGCACCTCGTACCGCCTGGGAAACAAAATTGTAAGTCCTATTCAGCGCGTCCGAAATCGGCTGACACGCTTCCTCAACAGAAAAGAACATCGGATACACGACATACAGGAGACCCAGGCATTCATCCTTAAAAATCGCCACCGGCTCAAATGTGTCTCATTCGATATCTTTGACACCCTGCTGGCCCGGGTCATCGAACCCCCTGAAGCGGTACAGATGGCGGTATGTCGTGAACTTGCGGCAATCCTGGGCGGAGACCATACCGCTGCAAGCGCATGCCAGGCACGGCAAAAAGCGGAACTACACCTGCGCACGCTGGCGCGGGAAAACAGGGGTGACGGTGAGTGCCATTTCAACGATCTGGTGGATGATTGGGTGGAACAGCTGGATGCCGGGATTCCCAAGCAGCGGCTGGCAACCCTGATCCACAAGATCGAAGTCGAGATGGAGTGTCTCGCCCTGTATGTCAAACCCGGCATGCTTGAGTTGCTGGACTGGATCAAACAGCAGGATCTTACCCTGATCGCCACCTCGGATATGTATCTTGGAGAACGACATATCCAGGAGATCCTGAGTGATAAAGGATTACTGCACAAGCTGGATGAACTCCACGTCTCTTCAGAATCGGGCCTATGCAAACACTCAGGCAAACTGTTTCAGCATATCCTGGAACAACATGGATGGAGTCCGGAGGAGCTGCTGCATATCGGAGACAATCCGATCTCCGACAGTCAGGCATTGCTGACTCAGGGCGGGGTTGGCCTGCATCTGCATGAAAAACATGAATTGATTCGACGCAGGCATCAGGCGCTGCATCACGAAATGTGTCACCACGGCGGCCCCTGGCCTGGCATGTGGTTTTCACAGGTATACGATGCGCTACTGGCACAACAGGCTGACAGCCAGGAGGAAAACAGCTTTTTCTATCGATATGGGCGTCATCAGCTGGCACCTGTATTCAATATTTTCATGGCCGGTTTGATTGAGGCTGTCAGACGGGATCGGATCGACAAGCTCTTTTTCGTTGCCAGAGACGGCTTTATTTTTCAACAGCTCTACCAGCTGTGGAAGGGGGATGATTGTCCCCAGGGCGACTATCTCTATGCATCCAGAAAGACCATCATGGCCGCATCCATCAGTCAGGGCATGACGCTCGATCAGGCCCGTATGGCACTCTTCAATCCAAAACAGCAGGGACTGCTATCGATATTGAAAACCTTCGGCCTGGACAGGGATGAGTTCGAAGCACATGCCCATCGCCACGGTTTCAAAGCGATGGATAAACCTCTCACCGATCACCGGGACAGACGCCTCAAGAGTTTTCTCGATGATCCGGAAGTGCAGGCCAAAATCAGCGCATACGGCACCCTTTGCCAGGAACGGCTGGAACGCTACCTGGAGCAAATGGGTTTCTTCACCCACCACAACATCGCCTTTGTGGACATCGGCTGGAACGGCACGATCCAGAAATATCTCAAGCGCGCATTTGGCCATCGCCACGACTTCCCGAAAATGTCCGGTTACTATTTCGCGTTCGTCGGCAAGATCCATAAAGAGTTCGGCAAGGATAACCGGGTGCACGGCCTGCTGTATGACGCCAACAGTGACCAAGAGGCATTCAAAACCGCCGCCGAGTTCGAGGAGCTCTTTGAACAGGGCGCGCGATCCCTGGAAGCGACCACCCTGGGTTATGCGGATGATGAGGGAACCATATCACCCATCCTCAAACAGGATGACACCGCAGACCGAATAGCAGAGATTCATTGCAATGAATCAATCAAACAGATCCATACCGGTATCCTGTCGAGCACCGAGGCGTTTATCAATGCCCACCGCTTGACGGGATTGGACTTCGCTCAACTGCGGCCGTATGGTTTCGCCCTCCTCGAGCGATCCATTATCTATCCCACCAGAGACGAGGTTGAGCATATTACCGGGCTTGCCCACAGTGAAGACTTCGGCCATGAGAATATCCTGAACCTGAAAGCACCACCCATCAGACTTGGTGGTGTGCTGTTTCACCCACGCGCGGTATGGCACAACCTGCTCAATGCACCCTGGAAGGCAGCCATGTTTGTCGACCTCCCCACCAAAGCATGGAACTTCATGTTCAGGGTCTTGAAAGTGGTAAGACACTCATGAAAACGACAACACATAACAACCAACAAACTGCATCGAGTAACAGCTACCTCAGTCCATCGAGACTGTTTCTCTATGCCTTACCCTTTCTTCCGCTGCTCAAGCGGGGTGTACCGTTCTGGCCGGGTTTGCTTCCACTGCTGGGCTACTACCGTAAATGGATCGCCCTGCATATAAAAAACCGGTTGACCTGACCCGGGGTTCAATCCATGGCTGATTAGGGCCTGAAATCATTAAAGAGGGTGGTTAGTGACCATCCTGCAACCATAGCAACGCTGGTAGGCGCCTGACGGTTGTGTTTCGCAGTAGCGGCAGGGATGCCGCGTAAGCCCCGTCAGTAGAGGGATCTACTGTTGGGGCGTCGGAGAAAGACAACCATCAGGCGCCGATGTGTAGAAATATACCTTCAGCGATGTTCCAACAGGTAGCGATAGAGCTCCACATAGGCCTGCATGATCGCATCCCTGGCAAACTCGCTTGATGCCCGCTGGTGGCCGGCCTCGGCCATTCCCTGCCGCAACCCATCGTTACTCAATGCCCGCTCGATCGCCTGGGACAGGGCCAGGCCGTTTTCACATTCGAACACCAGCCCATCCTGCTCATGCCGAACCACCTCGCTGGCGCCCATGGAGGCTGAAGTCACCAAAGGCTTGGCATATCCCCAGGCCTCAATGATGACATTGCCAAAGGGTTCAGCGTAGGTGGAGGGAAATACGATCAGGTCCGCAAGGCGATAGTAGGCATCCGGATCGAGTTGCCAGCCTGTCCAGACGATTCGCTCATCGATGCCAGTCGTCTTCGCCTGGGCATGCAGCGCCTGTTGCAGCGGCCCGTCACCCAATATCACCTGGCATACGGGTCGTCCTGCCACCACTGCGGGTAAACGGGCCAGCGCCTCCAGGAGGAATCGATGGCCCTTGAAGGGTACGAATCTGCCCGGCGTCATCAACACCCAGGCATCCTCGGGAATGCCGAGTTTCGCCTTCAAATCCACCGGCGGAGGGCCAGGCGTTGGCAGATCGGCAAAATTATAGAGATGGAAGATACGCTTTTGCGGCAGCCCCGCCTGCAGAAGATAGTCACATATGCCCTTGGTGTTACCGATCCACGCATGGGCATGTCGATAGCCGTCCACTTTATAGTATCCGCCCAGCCGGGCCACATGCACCGGTTCGCCTGCTGCTGAGAGATGGGTAAGTCGGGTCGCCCGGCCCATATAGGTCTGCACTATGTCCGGTTGTATCTGTTTCACCAATCGCTTCACTTCGAAACGCGAAAGCGGATCCCATACTGTACGCATGGGAAGCGCATGCCGGGTCAGACCCGGCCAGTGGTCGCCATCGAGTTCATGACCGCTACGTACCCCGACCTCGGTGGGATGTCCCATCTCTGCAAGGGCCAGGGAAAAACGCTGAAACCAGCGTTCTGCCCCACCAAAGGATTTACTCCCGATAAGCTGCAGTGTATGTAACTCAGACATCCCTAGCCTTCCACCTCAGGCATACCCAGCAAATTCCGATACACGGCCAGGTTCCCCAACACCATCTGTTCCACGGAAAAACCTCGCCGCATCTTCTCCCTGCCGGACTCACCCATCCGCTGGCGCAATGTTTCGTTATCCAACAATTGATGGATGGCATTGGCCAGGGCCTCATCGCTGCAAGGCGGTACCAACAGACCGTTCACACCATCCTCAACCGCCTCCGGCATACCTCCCGCCTCCACGGCCACGATGGGTAGACCGGCACTCGCCCCCTGCAGCAAGGCAACACCCAGGCCCTCCATCAGCGCCGGATGCACCAACAGGTCGAGACAAGGCAGGAGCCGAGGCAGATCGTCGCGGAATCCGGCCAGGGTTACATGTTGTTGGAGCTGCAACGCCTCGATCTGTTGCTGTAACAATTCCCGCGACGGCCCCTTGCCGAACAGCAATAGATGCACCTGGGGAAACGCCTGAATCAACTTCGGCATTGCCTGCAACAGATAGCGATGGCCCTTGCGGGGTATCAGTTGCGCCGCCACACCCATCACCAAGGCATCCTGCGCGAGACCGAACTGCTCCCGGAACCAGGTCTTGTCACAGGGCTGTTGGTAGAGATCCACATCAACCGCGCTGCGCACGCAAACCAGCTTATCCGCCGGCATACCCTCCTGACTCAGCACATCGGCAATACCTTGGGATATCGCGATCACGCGATCATAGAGTCGATACTTCGACGCTACCAGCCACGGATGTTCAGGGTTGTCTACCCGGCGCGACAGTACCGACCTGACCCCTGACAGACGCGCCGCAATGCCGCCCAGAATATCGGCCCCCCGACGGCTGTGAATATGCACCAGATCGGGGTTGTAGTGTTGAATGACCCGCTTCAGACGAAAAATCAGACCCAGATCGTGATCACCGCCCATGGGTATCTCTTCCACTGCCTCACCGATCTCATGCACCGCCTCGGCCACCGCGCTACCCGTTGGGCATACCAGGCATGATTCGACACCTTGCTGCTGCAGACCCGACAGCAGATAGACGACCTGCCTGGCACCGCCATAGAGGTGCATTCCGGCTTCCACATGCAGAATCCTCACATCACCCCCAGTTCGAGGCCGGCCAAGCGGGAGGCCCGCTGCATTACCTCTGCTACCGTGATATCCAGCATACAGTCGTATGAACCATTACAGGTGGGTTTGCGTTTGCAGGGTGAACATATGCGCGGATGATAGATCACCTCGGCATTCGCATGTCCGGTATCAAGGTAGGGCCGGGTTGAACCAAACAGGCAGAGAGTAGGACGATTCATGGCTATGCCCATATGGGTCAAACCGGTATCGACACCGATAATCAACCTGGCCCGCTTGATCAGGGCCGCAGCCTGTCCCAAAGAGGTTTCACCCACCATGCTGATCAAACCATCCTGACCCTGGTCTATGGCAGCAGATGATGCTTTATCGCCAGGCCCGCCAAGCATCACAACCGGCATCCGCCAGTGCGCCTCGATGGTAGCCAGCAACTCAATCCAGGCGCTGTTGAACCAGTGCTTTTGCGGCCGGGTGGTGAAAGGACAGATCGCGATAAAGCCATGCTCAATCCCTTTTGCAGCAATCCAGGCATCCGCCAGGGAACGATCGGTTTCACTCAAGCCGATATGCATCTCAAAATCGTTCACCGGCAGTTCAAGCAGCTGCGCGAAATAGTGATACTCAGACGCGATACGTGATGGCTCCCCGCCCTTGGCTATGACCTGGTTCATCAGCCGTTGACTCCCCTCCCTGGAACCCAGGCCGATACGGCGTTTGGCACCGGATAGCCAGGCAAGAAAGCCGCTTTTCATCAAGCCCTGCACATCCAATGCAACATCGAATCGAGACGCCCTCAATTCACCCCTGAATTGCCGGATCGCCCGCCATAGACGCAGCCAGCGTCGCTGTTTCCAATACGTCTCCCACTCCGGCCTCGGCCACACGATCACCCGATCCAACTCGGGATGGCACTCCAACAGGCCTTTCGATTCTGCCTGTACCAGCCAACTGATACGCGCCCCTGGATAGCGCTGCCGAATGGCATGTATCAGAGGTGATGCAAATATGATGTCGCCGATAGCACTCAGGCGAACGATCAAGATTGATGGACTCTCGAGATCAGACAGTTTCACGGTATTCAGGGTGGAGGAAGACCAATTCCCGCTTACTAAATTCCGCCTATAGTACAAGCTGGCTGGCGAATATGTTAGCGTTAGCCGTTATCAATTAACCGGGTCGCCGGGTTAATATCAATTTCAACACATGCAGAAAGTCGACAATCCCGAGCTGATCTATCTGGGTCGAAGCCGGTTGCACCGCAACCGTGCCAATTTGATCCAGACCCTACATACAGTCGCCGCCCTGACTGAGATCGGGATAAGGACCCGGCTCTATCTACCTCCCTGGCACCACACGGTCTCCCCGCAACAGCGATGTGAGGAGATGGGGATCCCCCTGGTGCCTGATATTCGTGGAGTTCAGCTGTTGCACCGGCGTTGGCCCACATCCCTGTTTCCACGCCTCTACAAACGACTGCTGAGCAAGGCTCGGGCCGTCTATGTCCGTGCACCGGAACTGAGCCTTGGATTGGCTGCGCAAGGCATACCGCACCACTTCGAAGTACATACCCTGCAACCGATGCGGAACAAGGGCGTGTTGAAGACGATCATCGATTACCACCGCCAGGGGCTGATCGGTCAGCTGATCCCGATCAGCCAGAGCGCTGCGACAGCCCTGGTGTCAGCCGGCGCCGACGAAACCCGTATCCATGTCAGCCCGTCCGGTGTCGATTTGCGGCGCTTCAATACCCTACCCGAGCTTGATCCGGATCGACTCACCAGGCCCAGGATCATCTATCTCGGCAGAATCAGCAAAGATCGAGGCCTGCAGATCCTCACCCACTTGGCAGAGAAGGGCAGTGGCGAGGTGCGCCTGGTGGGTGATTGTGATGACCGACTATCGGATATACCCAATCTGCACCACCAACCAGCCGTCCCCCATCGGGAGGTGGCATCGCTGTATGCCGAGAGTGAACTGGTGCTGTTGCCCTACCAGCAGGCACTGAGCCATGCTGATGCCATCAGCCCCATGAAGCTGTTCGAGGCCATGGCCGCGGGAAGAGCGATCATCGCCAGTGACATTCCGCCACTCAGAGAGATTTTGCGACATGGCCATAATGCCCTGCTGGCAGACCCGGAAAATCCTGCCGCATGGGAAGCGGCGGTAAAAACACTTATACACAACCCCCAACTGGCAGGTAAACTTGCGCAGCAGGCACGGCAGGACGCCATGCCCTACAGTTGGTCCGACAGAGCGGTAGGCATTGCCCGGGCAATCGGCCTGAGAAACCAGGCCCTCGATTAACAGGAAACACCATAGGTTATGTTGGAGATATTTCGGGCCAGCCTTACCCCGATACACACATCTGCTACGAAGCTTGAAAAGATAGGTAACTGGGTCGGTCTGATCGGCCTCTATCTGTTCTCATTCTTTGCCCTGTTGAGTATTGCAGGCGCAAACCTTGGGCTGGGATTGATGATTATCGGACTGATGTTGTCCAGGCAGGCATTGAGAACGCTGTTTTCTCAATCCATCACCTGGTTCTGCCTCCTGATCATTTTCTATATTCTGCTGCGTGCATTCTGGTCCATTGGAGAAATTGCCGCCGATCAGGAGACCCAGATAAACCAGGCCAGGGATTGGATACAACTGTTTCTGTTCTTTATTCCCGCCTGGTGGTTAAGCCAATCGACGCATCGCATCAGGATAAGCGTTACCCTGATGTTCAGCGGATTTGCCCTTGGGATGCTCACCGCGCTGGATAGCGAAACCCTGTTGCAGGCCTTGCAAGGGGTCCGCTCAGGGCTCCATTTCGGCAAACCCATCATTTTAGGCTTCGACTGTGCAGCGGCCATTCTCGGCCTAACGGCCCTGGGTATGTACAGGCTCGATGCCCAACATGACGCCAGCAGACGCAACCTGGCCTTGAACCTGGGGCTGATCATGATAGGCACGCTGTTTTTTACCCAGGGCCTTATCATCAGCCAGTCCCGCGGCGTCTGGCTGGCGGTTGTGTTTGCCCTGCCCATGCTCTTTCTGACCTTGCGCTACGCAGCTCCACCACGTCAGCGGACTCCAATCCGATTCCGCTATCCTCTGCTAGGCCTGTTGTTGGTCATGGCCATGATTCTCGCCATAAACTGGAACACCATCAGCCAACGCATCACCAGCGAAAGCACCGAGTGGAGCGCGATCGTCAACGAGGGACTCGATAAGGCACCCCTGGGCTCTTCATCCTATCGCCTGCACCTGTGGCAGTTTGGCTTACGAAAATGGCTGGAGAGACCCTTTTTCGGCTGGGGCCCCGGCACAACCCACGCCTTGGTTGAGGCGGAAGATGATATCAACCTGCAAGACCCCCCCGGCTCCAGTTTCGATCACCTGCACAATGCCTATCTGGAAGTGGTCTTCCAGCTAGGTATGTTTGGCATCGCGCTGGTGGCCCTGATCAGCGGCCTGATGATCTACAAACTGATGGAGAGTTACCGGCGAAAAAGGCTCTCAATCTACTTTCTCGCCTTTTTGATGAGTAATTTTACCCTGATTGCCATCTACAGCCTTACGGACTTCAGACACCTGCATTGGAATTGGCGTTTCTACTGGTTGATCATTGCAGGCGTCACGGTTGCCTTTGGCATGACCCTCCAATCACCTGCACGTCGGTCGAATCATGAGCACGCAGACTGAGAGGCGTCCGGATCTTTCGATCCTGGCATCATTCTCCGGCGAGGGTGGTGTGGAGCGCATGGTGTTGAACCTGGTAAATGCCATCGCCGAACGGGGTTTGCAGATCGATTTGCTGTTGATCAAAACCCGCAGCAGGCACCTGGATGAGATTCATCCCGCTGTCAACCGCATCGAACTGGGCAGTCGCCATACCGCGACCAGCCTGCTGCCACTCGCCCGATATCTGAGACGGACACGGCCTTCCTGCCTGCTTGCGGCGAAAGACAGGGCCGGCCGTATGGCTGTTGTCGCTCGCGCCCTGGCGGGGGCCTCCCATACCCGGCTGGTAATGCGCCTGGGTACCAACCTGACTGCCGCGTTCGCCCATAAGTCACATTGGCGTCTGTTTTTACGCAAACTGCCCATCCGCCTGCTCTATCCAGGTATCGACCGGATCATCGCGGTATCCGAGGGTGTCAGGCAAGACACGCTAGCGGTTTCGGGTCTCGACCAGGACCGGGTCGTGGTGGTTCGCAATCCGGTCATCACACCCCGGATGATAGAAGCGGCAGCGGCCCCGACACCACATCCCTGGTTAGGCGATCCCAAATATCCCGTGATTCTCGGTGTCGGGCGCCTCACATTGCAGAAGGACTTCACCACACTGCTGCGTGCCTTTGCGGTTGTTCGCGAACTCCGCCCCTGCAGGCTGATCATCCTCGGCGATGGTCGTGAGCGGGAAACACTGCTCAACCTGAGTCATGAATTAGGCATTTCGGAGGCGCTGGCACTGCCCGGATTCACCCCCAATCCCTACGCCTATATGAAGCGGGCGAATCTGTTTGTACTCTCATCCCGTTGGGAGGGCTCTCCCAATGTTCTGACAGAAGCGATGGCCCTCGGCACACCCGTGGTATCCACCGACTGCCCGAGCGGACCCAGCGAACTGCTCGGTGAGGGACGCATTGCACCACTGGTTCCGGTTGGTGACTGGCAGGCACTCGCCGAGGCCATGCAGAGCGTACTCGACAGCCCACCGGAGACAACCCTTCTGCGCGAGTCCGTACGGGAATACAATGCACACCAGAGCGCCAACCACTACCTGGAGATCATGGGCCTAGCCAAGATTCGTTCCGATGCTATTGTCAGTTAAATACAACTTTCTCTTTGTGCATATCGCCAAAACCGGCGGCACCAGTGTGCGCGCGGCACTACAATCCCTGCGCTGGCGCGATCCCTGGTACTACCCCATGTTTCTCTGTTCACGCCTCAGTCACCTCAGCGGGCATAGGCTGGGCAGTAAATTCCCCAGGCATTCACACATCATCGCCGCCAAGGAGATGCTTCCCGAAGCGTTCTTCAACGAGCTTTTCAAGTTTGCGATTGTGCGCAATCCCTGGGACCTGCAGGTGAGTTCCTATCACCATATTCGTCGCGAGCGGCCTCATTTGATCACCCATATCGATGACTTCGAACAATTTATTCGCTGGAAACTCGATCCGGAAAGGCCCTACCAATACCATATCGATACTTCGATTCAGTCACAGCTCGACTACTTGGTCGATCTGCATGGCAATATCCTGGTCGACTTCATCGGACACTACGAAACCCTGGCCGATGACTTTGATGAGATCATTCAACGCATCGGCGCCAAGCATTTACAATTGCCCCACAAACGTAAAGCCACCGACAGAAAGAAAGACTATCGCAGTTACTACACCGATGAACTGGCCGAACTGGTAGCTAATCACTTTTTCAAAGATATCGAGACTCTTGGATACAGCTTCGATCGACCTGTAGACGCCTTTGGTGGATGATGGCGGATCATTACGCCCCCTTACCGAAGCCATAACTCGTCAGGCGTCAGGATCAGACTGGCGTACATATAGGCATTGAACGTCGTTGTGCCCGGCCCATTGGGTATGAAATGTTCAGACACGGGATCTCACCACGCGACTATAGATCGAGCAGGTGAAACAGATCCGATGACAGACAAGCCGATGCAATCATGTCATCAATGTAGCTTGATTGCCGGATCGACACTCCTGCGCAACATGCGCGCCAGGGTGGTCAGCCCGGTGCGCCACCAACCGAACAGGGTCAGCTGATGCATCTTGTAGAGGGATAGGTATACCCAGCGGGCGATCCAGCCGCTGACCCTTACGCTGCCGGTAATCGCCCCCATCAGGCTGCCCACGGTGCTGTAACGTCCCAGGGTCACCAGAGAACCGTAATCCCGGTAGATATAGCGCTTGTTGAAGGATTGACCCTTGAGCCGTCTCCCCAACGCCTTGGCAACGAATGAGGCCTGCTGGTGAGCGGCCTGGGCACGGGGCGGCACCAGCTCTCCCTCCTCGTTCATGACACAGGCGGCACAGTCACCGATGGCATAGATGCGGTCGTCATCCTCCAGGGTCAGATCTCCATGCACCTTAAGCTGGTTGATGCGGTTGGCCTCAAGACCGAGTTCGCCGAGAAAGTCGGGGCCCTTGATACCCGCGGCCCAAACCTTGATAGTGGCCGGTATCACCAAGCCGGAGGCGGTATGGATCTCATCGGCCGTCACCTTGGTGACCTTTTCCGAGACATGCACCTGAATCCCAAGCCCCTCCAGCTCCTCTTGAACCTGGCCGGAAAGTCTCTCCGGCAGGGCAGGCAGGATGCGCGGGCCTGCGTCAAGGATGTGCAGGCGGATGTGGTGGTCCGGTTCGATGGTCTCGAAACCGTACTGGGCGATCTGGCGGGTAACCTGGTGGAGCTGGGCCGCCAGTTCCACACCCGTGGCGCCAGCACCGACGATGGCCACGTCCAGCTGCCCCTCCCGCAAGGGTTCATGCTGGGTATTGGCGCGGATCAGCGCCTCCAGCAACTGCTGTTGAAAGGCACTGGCCTGGGATTTGGTATCGAGCATCAGACAGTGCTCCTTGACCCCGGGGATGCCGAAATCGTTACTCACACTGCCGATGGCGAAGATCAGGTAATCGTAGCTAAAGCTGCGGCTGGGGATCAGCTCCTCCCCCTTGTCATTTAGCAGTGGGGCCAGGATAACCTTGCGTTCGACCCGATCCAGGTCGGTCATCACACCAAGACGGAAACGATAGTGGTTCCAGCGGGCATGTGCCAGGTAACCCAGGGCATGCTGGTCCGGATCGAAGGTGCCCGCCGCCACCTGATGCAGCAGAGGCTTCCAGACGTGGGTCCGGGTGGCGTCGATCAGGGTGATCTCCGCCCTGCCCCGCTTACCGAGCTTCCTGCCGAGTCGGGTGGCGAGCTCCAGGCCAGCGGCTCCGCCGCCGACAACGACTATCTTCGGTGTCTCGGACATCGATGGCTCCTGATGTGATAAAAAAATTCGAAGTGGGTATTAATTTAACTTAGAAGGACAAACTTTAACAGGTTGTCCTATGCCTGTCTCGCTTCAAACATCGCGCCGATAATCACAGCTGAAGACCTACGAAGTTGTGGCTGGCAGCCCCATTGCGGCAAGATAACCGGCCACGCTATTTTCCAGACGATAGGCCTCCACCGCCCCTAACAGCTCTGATTTTGGGAGTGGATTATCCAACTGCCCCGCCATCGTCCGCGCCATTGCGGCGGCATCACCCGGCGGCACCAACAGATCAGCGGACAAACCACCCAGCAGCTCCGCCGGACCGCTGGGGCAGTCTGTGGAGACCACCGGTGTTCCGGCGGCCATCGCCTCGACGAGCACATTTCCCATGCCTTCCCACAGGGAGGAGAGCACAAACAGGGAGGCCTGTTTCATATAGGGATAGGGGGTTGCCACGAAACCAGGAAGAGCAACCCGATCCTCAAGCCCCAGTCGCCTGATCTCCTGCTCCAGCCGTTCCCGGGCACGCCCCTTGCCGAGTATCATCAAGCGGCAGTCATGGCTATCGACCAGCAGGGCGAAGGCCCGGATCAGGGTGGTGAAGTCCTTGCGTCGACAGAGTTCTCCGGCACCCAGAATCACCGGAGGCTCACCTGCCCGGAACCAGGGATGGTCCAATGGCTGGTCCAGCTGACGCAGAAAGCTGGGCGTGATAATCGGACTCGGTACCGCTGTAATACGCTCCCGTGGTGTGCCTATCGTCTCGGCGAAATCATCTGCCGACCCCCTGGAGGGCGTCAAAATGGCATCCGCCCGTCGATAGAGATAGCGCATGGAGTTGCGCTGTATAAAGCGATCGAGGGGGCTTCTGCTAGCCAGATTGGCACTGACCGTGGTGCCGCTACGCACTACCAGGCGGAACTTGGCACCACCCAAGGCATGGGCCAGGATGGCGGTTCTGTTTACCCGGTCTTTGTCGGTCAGCAACACCTCGGGGCGGGTACGCTTCAAATATCTCAACAGTTCAGGCAGGGCAGTGTAGACATGCCTGGCGTTGAATTCGATAACACGTAGATTATCCGGCCGCTGCGGATCGAGATTGGGGCCGTGGTTACCTATTTTGAGCAGGTCGACGGGGTATCCGGCCTGCGCCATGCCGGGCAGCAGATTCTGCGCCAAGCGATCCACACCACTGTGTCCCGAGGTGGCCAGAAAACAGGCGATGCGTGGTCTGCTATGCATCGATTGTCTGGGGGATGATCAAACCAAATGCCGCAAGATAGCCCCGGGCACTCTTTTCCAGGGTGTAGTCGCTGACTGCCTCCTTGAGACGCTGCGGATCCAACGGTTTCCTCAGGGTCTGCAACATGGCTTCCGCCAACCTCTCCGGGTCGCCCATGGGAACCAAGGGTGCCACCTCTCCACCCCGGGTAACCTCATGGGGACCCGAGGGACAGTCGGTACTCACGCAGGAGGTACCCAATGCCATCGCTTCGGTCAGCACATTGGGTGATCCTTCCCAGAGTGAGGATAGAACAAACAGTTTCGCTCCCTTCAGATAGGCGTAGGGATTAGCAACAAAACCGGCAAGGCGAAAATCGTCCCCCAATCCCAGCTCCTGGGCCAGTTTCAGCAACTGCCCCTCCTTGTTGCCCTGACCGAGAAGCATCAATCGGCAAGGCAGCTGCTGCCTTACCAGGGCAAAGGCGCGCAATAGGGTTGGAAAGTCCTTCTGCCGGCGTAATCCCCCGATACCGAGAATCAGCGGCGGCTGATCCGCTGCCAACCAGGGTTCATCGACGGGCTCTTCTGCCTGCTGGTACAGCTCAGGGGTGATGGTTGGATTCCTGATGACAGTGATCTTATCCCCATCAATGGCACTCAGCTCCATCACCTCATCCGCCACACCCTGAGAGACAGCTACCACACCGTCCGCATTATTGAACAGAGCGCTCAACTGTCTCTGCTTCAACCAGCGGCGGAGCGGATGGGTACCACGCGCCTGCATCCTTGATAACAAGGCCGTGCCAGGACGCAGATAAAAGCGCGTCCGACCTGTGTGGCGCCGCTTCGCCTTCAGCGCAAGCTGGTCATCCAATATCTTCGCCGATAGCAGAATATCCGGATCATAGCGCTTCAGATAGTCTATCAGTTTCGGCAACGCCGCCTTCTGCCTTGCCACCTGGAATCTGATAATCCGCACTTCCGGCGGCAACAGGTGGAGGTAGGGTGCCTCAGTCTCTTTGACAATGAAATCCACCCGGGCACCGATCAGTGACAATCCCCGGGCGATATTGACCATCATGCGCTCCACACCGCCATCGCCAAACTTGAGAATAAACAGGCACACATGTGGCCTGCGCTGGTTTGATTCAAGCATTAGAGAACCAGTTCCGGGAAAACACTATTTTTTTCGGCATATCAGGGAGTCTTTCAGACGCAGGTGCTGATTTTATTGCAACGTGATTATTTCATATACAAAGGGATAATATATCATTTATCATCCATGGTGAGTTGGGTACACCCTGGCTCTGCACATGCATAGGAATTTCAAGGAGTAGTCCCATGATTCAGGATAATCGAAAAGGAGACAAACCGATCCCCGACAACCTCAAGGAAGTGCTGAACAATCTCCAGATCATGGCGCTTCAGAAGGCGGAAGGATTCGGCTGGAAACTACAGTTTGTGCGCAGACCCCTGTTTCAAGAGGTCCTTCCGGTGATCAGTAACCCGTCTGGCGATAAAATCGGCGTGTTGGAGTGTAACGGGGAGATCAACATGCATCCGGAGACAAAAATCAGGCAATAGCAATTGGCGCCTGTTGTGACCCGCGGAGGCCGAAGCCCTATAGACCGGCTATTGCATCTCGCTCAACATGCGTTTGGCTTCCTGGCCCACCGTGTTCTCAGGACCCAGCTCTATTGCCTTTTGGAATGCTGTGGCAGCCGCCTCTTTGTCTCCCAGCTGTGCTTGCACGAATCCCAGTGTCAACTGGATACGCTGGAAATCAGGTTGTTTGGAAACCCCGGTTTGCAATGCCTCCACGGCCCGTTGAGACTGACCGATATAGAACAGTGACAGGCCGAGATCATTGTAGGACTCCACATCGTCCGGATTGATCCTTAATACACGTTCATATAATTCAATCGCCTGTGGATACTCCTTTTTCATAAAGTAGTCATCCGCAAGACGCGCAATCAAGGCAGGGTCTTCGGTTGCCAGCTCTTCAGCGGAAGGTTGGTACTTCACCGCAGGCTGCAGTGTGGCATCGAATGGGCTCACCTTTGGATGAACTGGCACCTCGGGCACGGCAGTCGGGGCTTGAGCGGTTACCATTCGGGCATCCTGATAATAACTGCGGGTTATGGCAAACACCAACAAACCATAGGTGACTAGAGCGACGACTATCACCACCCAAGCCAAAGCACTGAATTTAGGCATATCAATCAAACCATTATTTATATTTCAAAGATGATGGAATTTGTTTCCATCTACCCAGATCACGACTGCAATGCTACCGGGTTAATAAGACCGAAGATATTACTTCGCGTTAGACTTACAAAGAAAGCATTCCTGGGCACAATGTGATGGGGATCAATATAACAATCACTGATTGAGTAGGGCCATTAGCGTATCCAGGGGCTTTATATCCTGTTCGATCCTGCTCCTATCCATCCAGGCATAGGGTGGATGCTCGATCACATCCAACCAGCCGTACTCATTTCCGTCATCCTTGGTAATAAGTTTACGCAGCTGGCTTGCACTATCAGCATCAGGCAATTCGATGATTTGCCTGCCCACACGCATTTGCCAACGGTCCATCTCCCCATTGCTGAGGCAGCCAGGGTCAACCGGGTTGTTGAGACAGCGCCGCTTAACCGGATTACGGATATAGTAATCGACCAGTATTGCGGCATTCTTGGCCAGTTCTCCCTTGGGTTCGGTATCAGCGCAGGGGCACTGCTTGTTCGCTGCAGTGATATCCATTGGAAGGGGCATCTGGATGCGGTAGGCATAGGGCGACTGGTATAGCTCCTCGCTGAAACTGCAATCCTGTTCAGGCATGCTGCACTGCAGGGCATCCTCCTGTAAACGACCCAGCTCCGTCTGCACCTGGTCCTGAAGCTGCTGCAGTTTTTTTATACTGTCACCATTACCGCCCAGCGGAATAAACTTACCCTGGGCATTCAATACCTGGAACTTCTCCGGTTGAGCGAAGATATGTTCCAGGTCCTCGTACAATTTCACATAGCCTGCCCAATAGTCGGCAAGCTGATCCAGCTCAGAAAGATCGAGGGGAATACTCTTTTCCGGCCAATTCGCCAGCGCGGTATAGGGCATCAATGTGACGCGATAGTAGGCGGGGTAGTCGCTGGCTTCGGTAGTGATCGTCTTAAGCTTGCCTAGCAAATCCCCCTTGGTTGCCGGAATCTCGTCCTTACGCCCGCCAGACTGATAAAAACGCATGCTGACATTTTTACTTTCGATGGACCCCACATTGGTTCCACTGGCACTTGCCTTCACATTCACACCCCAACCGGAACCGCTGAAACTGGCCGAGGCATCTTGACGTTCCTTTTTGCTGTTGGTTTTTACCGTAATAAGCGCTGTCAGGCGCGCCCCACCATACAGCGCCGCCACATAGGAATCACCACAGTAGTTCAGAAAGGAGGTCAGATCACGCTTCTTGGCAAGCCGCAAGGCCTCCGAGGTCAAACGGATGGAACCTGCATCGGGAAGTGTTTTTCGGGTCTCCGGATCCTTGATCTCACCACGGCTGCCAGGCATCAATGGCGTTGCATAACGTACCCCATTATCCACCGACACATTGAGCACGAAATTCGAACTGAAACTGTTGATCTTTGTGTTCTTAGCAAACTTCGCGCTACCGCTTGCGCGATAGGCGATGGTCTTGACCGAGGCGGCGGCGGATACATTCATGCTCTGCATCAGCTCGCGACTGTCGGAAATCTCGGACATGGTCATGTACTTGGTCTGTCCCTGGTCCTCTTCAATGGAGTATTCGATACACACATTGGGTTGAGGTATGCCCTCATCCGAATCCCAACCCCATCCCACATCGACCCCGGTCTCCGGGTAGTTGACCGAAACAGGTTGTGCATGGTGACGTTCGGCGACCTCAATCTCCTTTCCATTACCACTGCCTGGGGTGATGGATACAACTTGTTGTTCAGGAATGTTTGATTGGCAGCCCGCTAGAAAAAGCAGGAGTAATGGCAGTAGTGTGACAGTTAAACCCATACCCCTTCCCCATTAGATCCGGATCGATTGCTTCATGCCCTCTTTTGCATGGCATGTGAGGGATCGAGTATAGCCCACTATGTGTTATACAAAATCCAATATAGACTTATGAGTTGTGGGTAAATTAGGGTGATGGATTTTTGTCTTGCTGCTGAATGAGCCCTGTAAGAATCTAGTCATCGAGTTGATAACGTGCCCCACAATAGGGACAGACCGCACTACCGGTTTTTTCGATCGGCAGATAGACCCGCGGGTGTAGTCCTGCCAATGCCTCACCTGGTCTTGGGCAACTTAGAGGCAAATCTTTTCGTGCCACCTTCTGCGGTTCCTGTTGCGTCAAGTGTGTCTCTGTTTGGGTCATTATCAATACTCCTGATCAGACATACGCCAGCCATTCCGGATGGGATGCAAGACGGCCATGTACAAGATCGAAATAATCTTTTTGCAATATTTCCGTGATCGGACCACGCCCGCCATTCCCGATGGGACGATTGTCCACCTCGCGTATCGGTGTCACCTCGGCAGCGGTACCGGTGAAAAAGGCCTCATCCGCGATATACACCTCGTCCCGGGTTATACGCTTCTCCACAACCTTGTAGCCCCGCTCTTCTGCCAGCATGATGACACTCTTGCGAGTAATACCATCCAATGCCGAGGTCAGATCCGGGGTATAGATAACACCATCCCTGACGATAAAGATGTTTTCTCCGGAACCCTCCATGACATACCCCTCCGCATCCAACAGCAGGGCTTCATCATAGCCGTCATGCAACGCCTCCTGAAGCGCCATCATGGAGTTCATGTAGTTACCATTCGCCTTGGCCCGGCACATGGTGATATTGACATGGTGGCGGGTGAACGATGAGACCCGGATACGGATACCCTTCTGCATGTTTTCAGCACCCAGATAGGCGCCCCACTCCCAGGCAGCCACCATGCAGTGTACTTTCAAATTATCGGCCCTGAGGCCCATTCCCTCGGAACCGTAGAAACACATCGGGCGGATGTAGGCGGAATCGAGATTATTCTCCCTTACCGCTGCCAGTTGCGCCTGATTGAGGGTATCCCGATCGAAGGGCATCGGCATGCTCAAGATATGTGCGGAGCGAAACAAGCGATCCGTATGCTCCTGCAGGCGGAAGATGGCTGTACCCTGCTCGGCATGATAGGCGCGCACCCCCTCGAAGACCCCCATCCCATAGTGCAGGGTATGGGTCAGGACATGGGTCTTGGCTTCACGCCAGGGGACCATCTTGCCATCCAGCCAGATGACACCGTCACGGTCTGCCATTGTCGACATCATTGGAACATCTCTCGTTCAGTCTTTTTGTTTTGCATCAGACAGGACCAGATGTCCTGCACCAGCGCCCGCTCTTCAGTGAGTTTCCCACTCTCCACCAAAGCCGGCAAATCCTGTAGCGCGCTGCGGTGGTAGGCTGCGCGCAACACCTTATAGATCCCCATCATCCGCTCCGCCGCATAATCATTCAGCAGACCGAGCTTGCTCATGGTTTCCAGAAGACGAATATTGTCTGTCCACGCCAGGAGATCGGGATAGTCATGCGCCCACCGGAGGACCGTGTATTGAACCATAAATTCTATATCGACGATACCGCCGGTTCCCTGTTTGAGATCAAATTGATCCTGATTACTCTTGTCCAGGCTGGCACGCATCTTCTCACGCATCTCAATCACTTCACCCTGCAACTGAGCGGGATCCCTACTCTCACTGAGTACTACCTTACGGATTGCTTCGAATCGATCGTTGACTCGCTTGTCCCCAGCCACCACACGTGCTCTAACCAGCGCCTGATGTTCCCATGTCCAGGCGTTGTGATGCTGATAGGTTTCAAATGTCTCCAGAGAGCTGACCATCATCCCGGAGTTGCCATTGGGTCTTAAGCGCATGTCGACTTCATAAAGAATGCCGGAAGGGGTGCGTGTGGTCATGATATGGATGAAGCGTTGCGCCATACGCGCGTAGAAAACATCCACCGAGACCGGCTTTTCGCCATCTGTGAAGGCATTCCTGTCAGGACAGCCATGTAGGAAAACCATATCCAGGTCGGAACCAAAACCCAACTCGATGCCACCCAACTTGCCATAGCCGAGAACCGCAAAACCGGTCTCATCCTGGTTCAGTCCCGGGGGCCTGCCGTGGCGTCGTACCAACTCCCGGTAGGTGAGTTGAATCACCTGTTCAATGACGCTTTCAGCGATCCATGTCAGATAGTCACTGACCACCATCAAGGGGATCTGGTCAGCGATATCCGCCGCTGCCACACGCAGCCTGTTACTCTGGGCGAAGAGACGCAGCAACTCCATCTGGCTCTCCAGATCATCCGTATCGATACGGGAGACTTGATCGGCCAATTCCACATTGAGTTCATCCCGCTTGAGCGGAGAGTAGAGCCGCCGAGGATCGATCAGTTCGTCCAACAGGATAGGGTGACGGGTCAGCATATTCGCAACCCAGGGACTGACGGCGGTCAGTTTGACCAACTGTGACAGCACCAACGGATTCTCAACCAGCAGTGCAATGTAGGCGGTACGCTGGACGACCGCCTCGAGCAGACCGATCACCCGCTGCAGTGCGTCTTCAGCCCACTCCGACCGGCCTACCGCCTCCAGCAGCAGTGGCATCAATTGATCCAGCCGCTCCCGCCCCTTGGTACTCAGCCGTCGGTAGGCATGACTCTCCCGAAATGTGTGCAACTGCTGTAAGGCCACATCACCCTGCCTGAAGCCCACCGCCTCAAGGGCTGATATCGCCTGCTCCTGGTCAACGCTTTCATGCCACACCCCAGTAAGTGGCTGACTCTCCTCATCACTGGATGTCTGCGGTGCTGCAAACACCATATCGAATTGCCCCTGGACCCGCTTGCGGTACTGTTCCAGCTGGACAGAAAAGTTATCCCAGCAGACATATCCCATGGACCGGGCCAGGCGCAGTCTGCCTGCTTCATCTTCAGGCAACAGATGGGTCTGTCTGTCCTGCCATGCCTGCAGGCGATTCTCTACCAGGCGCAGAAAACGATAGGCCTCACTCAGCTCCTGCACCGTATACGCTGGCAACAGTTCCCGCTCCTGCAGACATTGCAACACAAGCAGTATGGGACGAATCTGTAATGCCTTGTCACGGCCACCGCGAATCAACTGAAAGGCCTGACCGATGAATTCGATCTCGCGAATGCCACCGGGACCCAGCTTGATATTGGCCTGCATCCCTTTTTTATGCAGTTCGCTACTGATCAGCTGCTTCATCTCACGCAGGGACTCTATGGCCCCGAAATCGAGATAACGACGATAGACGAAGGGACGTAACAGGGTCATCAACTCATCCCCCGCCTGGGGATCACCCGCCACCACCCGCGCCTTGATCATGGCGTAGCGTTCCCACTCCCGTCCCTGCGAGCCATAATAGCTCTCCAAGGCACTGAAACTCATGGCCAGGGGTCCGACATTGCCAAACGGGCGCAAGCGGGTATCAACCCTGAAAACGAAACCGTCGCCGGTGTGATTGTCGAGTACCTGCACCATGCGCTGGCAGAGGCGGATAAAAAACTGCTCATTGGTCAATTGCCGCGCACCATCTGTGTGGCCCGCTTCCGGATAGGCGAAGATCAGATCGATATCCGATGACAGATTGAGCTCCCTGGCCCCCAACTTTCCCATCCCCAGGACCACCAGGGACTGCGCCTCTCCTGCCTGGTTGCGCGGGGTGCCCATCTGCTCACAAAACCAGGTGTAGAGTTTCTGCAGCGACCACTCGATACAACAGTCCGCCAATGCGGAGAGATCTTCAAGAGTCTCATCCAATGGCGCCAATCCGGCAAGGTCGCGCCATATAATGCGCACCATCTGGCGGCGTCTGAAATCTCTTAGCACCCGCGATAGCGCCGCTTCATCGTCGACACCCTGCAGCAGGCCCGCAAGCTTTTGCGCCAATTCCCCCTCGCCGAAGGAACTGTTCAGCTCCCCCTGTCGATACAGTTCCGGTAACAGCCCGAGATGGCGAAACGCGGATTGAACCACATAATCGCTTGCCTCCCAGACCTTCAGTGCGGCCTGGTGAAATTCGGCCTCCCGGGGTATCGGCAGATCCGCCTCAACCAGCTTCTGCTGCCACTGTTGCCACTGTTTTTCTGTCTCTTGTTGCAGATTCACACACAAACCCATGTCAGATTCAGGGTGGGACTATGCCACTTTTAAATTGATGCGCCAGGTATCGATTGGTCGTTTCAAATATGATTCTAGCTTCAACCTGGCCTTGCCTATTCCCTGTAATTTGGCAGTCTAACAGTTTTTCTCCCCGTGATTGTTAAGCACTATCTCGAGATCCCGCATCCTGTAGATATCCACCCCCCCTACCGCTACGTATCACAATCAAGCATCGATCAACATAGTTGGCACCTGGTATGGACTGGATCAGCTTCTTTTCAACCCCTCTGAAACCGCATGGGCATTCTGTGTAGGTGCCGACCCTGTCACCTCGACCCACGGCTGCACGCTAGTCATGGGGTGTATCCAGGCACTGAAGTGCAACACAATCAGTTGAATTTGGCCTTCCAATCATGATGCACAGACGATTGTCTTATCCAACTAGCTGGAGTCGGCATCACTGACTTTGAACTCTGATAATAAATCGCCTAAGAGATCGATCTCACTCGACATCACCTCACTCGCTTTAAAGCTCTTGGCTGAATCCTCGGATGTAGCTTCCGCCACGTGGGTGATTTCAACGATATTGCGGTTGATGTCTTCCGCAACTGCGCTCTGCTCCTCGGCTGCGGTGGCGATCTGGGCACTCATCTGAGAGATGGTATCGATTACCCGGGTTATCTCCTCAAGGGAGTCATGGGCACGACCTGCCTGTTGCACACTCTCGGCGGCCTGTTGTTGACTGGTCTCCATTACCGTAACGGTTTCACGTACACCACTCTGCAGGCTCTCGATCATCTCCTGGATCTCCTTGGTGGAGTCCTGGGTGCGTTTCGCCAGGGTTCTGACCTCATCGGCTACAACCGCAAAGCCACGTCCCTGTTCACCAGCACGCGCAGCCTCGATAGCGGCATTCAAGGCCAACAGGTTGGTTTGGTCCGCGATCCCGCGTATCACATCGAGTACCGAGCCGATACGCTCACTGTCCTGCTCTACATGCTGCACCGTCTCCACCGCCTTACCCACATCCGCAGCCAAGGCATCGATACTGCCGGTTACGTCTTTCACCACATCCCGACCGTGATTGGCCTGTTGGTCGGCCTGGTTCGCAGCCTCTGCGGTCTGGGTGGTATTCTGCGCCACCTCATGCACGGTGGCGGACATCTCCGTCATCGCCGTCGCCACTTGCGTGGTCTGTTCATATTGTTTGCTGACGCCATCTTTGGCATGTTCCGCCAAGGTTGCGAATTCGCTGAGATGCTGGCTGATATTTCCAGTGGCGCCAGAGACCTTTTGAATCATGCGCTCTGTTTTTTCGGCAAAACGATTGTAAGCACGCGACAGTCGTGCAACCTCGTCAGAACCAGACTCATCCATGCGAACGGTCAAATCCCCTTCAGCAGAGGCAATACCTTCCATCGCCTCGGCGGCGCCACTGATCGGCTTGACAACGCCGAGGCTGATCAACCACACCATGGCCCCAATCAGCAATATTGAGAGCAGCCCCAATCCAATCACGATCAGCTGCAAGCTCGATATGGAGTCGGCAAAATAGGCGCGGTCTTTTGCCACCACCAATACCCCGATGGTCTCACCAGAGTAGTTCTCCACCGGTGCCGCATAGTAGGAGACAGGCTTATCGCCCAATTCACCTGTATCGAAGAGATGTTCGCCTTTACCCAGTCCCTTCATCTGCTCGGCTGAGACAAGATCATTGTCCACCATTGTCGAAGCAAACCGATTCAACTTGCCATTACGGTCGATATGGAGTTCCAGGTCGATCTCATGCTGTTTGGCATACTCGTCGAAAAACGACTGCCCAAAGGACATGCCGAATTCCACGGTACCCACATGAGAACCGCCATTGCTCACAGGCACCAATCCCCTAACGCCAAGTCCGGCCACGCCCACTTCCAGGCCCTGTATCGCACTCTTACTCTGATTGCCTTCCACCACCGTAAAGCGGAAAGAGGAGAGGTCATCACCGAACTTGGCCGGCTTGTGCACCCTCAAAAATGAGGTTGCCGGGGGCTCATGAAATTGAAACTGCCGAACGCCATACTCCTTCTTGAGCACCTGGAATCCCGGCACGAAGAGTGCCTCCAGCGCATCCCGGTCACGTGCGGCAAAGTGCTCCTGCACAATGGGAATCCCGGCAACCAGGGCGCTCATCGCCCGGGCCAGCCTTCCCTCCGACTCGATCCCCGCTACCACGGTCTCAAAGATCTCTCCCATCTCATTCTCTTCCGCCGCATGCAGGACACCTCCCATGTAGTTGAAGGTGATCGAGAGGGTAATGGCGAGAACAATAGTGACAGCCAAGACTGTTGCGACGACAAATCGCAGCGAGATACCGATATTCCGAAACATGAGTTTTCCCCGATTGAGCGATTATGCTTTCCGTGAATAAATATGGTTCTAAATCGTAGTCAGTAGCGGCATTCACAAAAAAATATTTACCTCACAGAATGAAAAAAGCCCCGTGCCTTTGAGGCACGGGGCTTATTGTGGGTCTAAAACCTGGGAGCGTGAATTACATCATGCCGCCCATGCCGCCCATGCCGCCCATGTCACCCATCGGCGGGGCCGCGGCTTCATCCTTCGGCTCCTCGGCCACCATACACTCGGTGGTGACCATCAAGCCGGCCACGGAGGAGGCATTCTGCAATGCATAACGGGTCACCTTGGTGGGATCAAGGATACCCATCTCCATCATATCGCCATACTCATCATTGCTGGCATTGAAACCAAAGTTGCCGTCGCCACTGCGTACCTTGTCGAGCACAACTGAGGGCTCACCACCCGCATTGGCGACGATCTGACGCAATGGCTCTTCCATGGAGCGGCGGGCGATCGCAATCCCCACATCCTGGTCGTGATTTTCACCGGTCAGTTTATCAATCGCCTGCAGTGCACGCACCAGCGCGACACCGCCGCCGGGCACAATGCCTTCCTCAACAGCAGCACGGGTAGCATGCAGCGCATCCTCGACCCGTGCTTTCTTCTCTTTCATCTCGACCTCAGTGGCCGCACCAACCTTGATTACCGCCACACCGCCAGCCAGCTTGGCCACACGCTCCTGCAGTTTTTCACGATCGTAATCGGAGGAGGTCTCCTCGATCTGGGCACGGATCTGCTCGACACGAGCCTTGATATCACCCTCTACGCCGGCACCATCGATTATGGTGGTCTCCTCTTTGGATATGGTCACCTTTTTGGCGTTACCCAGATCGTCCAGGGTGGCCTTCTCAAGGGAGAGACCGACCTCTTCCGAGATCACGGTGCCACCGGTGAGGATTGCGATATCCTGCAGCATGGCCTTGCGCCGATCACCGAATCCAGGGGCCTTGACCGCTGTCACCTTGACGATACCACGCAAGTTATTCACCACCAGGGTGGCCAGGGCTTCACCCTCCACGTCCTCGGCAATGATCAACAGGGGCTTACCCGCTTTGGCTACACCTTCGAGCACCGGCAGGAGATCGCGGATATTCGAGACCTTCTTGTCATGCAGCAGGATATAGGGATCCTCCAGCTCGGCCGACTGATTCTGCTGATTGGTCACGAAATAGGGAGAGAGGTAGCCGCGGTCGAACTGCATACCTTCAACCACATCCAGTTCATTCTGCAGGGCGGAACCCTCTTCAACGGTGATCACACCCTCTTTACCCACCTTCTGCATCGCCTCGGCGATGATGTCGCCGATATCCGCATCGGAGTTTGCGGAGATGGTACCGACCTGGGCGATCTCCTTGTCATCGGAGCAGGGGCGGGAGACCGTCTTCAGCTCTTCTACAGCGGCCAAAACAGCCTTGTCGATGCCACGCTTGAGGTCCATCGGGTTCATGCCGGCAGCGACAGCCTTCAGGCCTTCGCGCACCATGGCCTGAGCCAATACGGTTGCGGTGGTGGTACCGTCACCGGCCACATCCGAGGTCTGGGAGGAGACCTCTTTCACCATCTGCGCACCCATATTTTCAAATTTGTCGGAGAGTTCGATCTCCTTGGCCACGGAGACACCGTCTTTGGTCACGGTCGGGGCGCCGAAACTCTTCTCCAGCACCACGTTTCGGCCTTTGGGGCCAAGGGTGACCTTCACAGCGTTGGCCAGAACATTGACGCCCTTGATCATACGTTGACGGGCGTCATCACCAAATTGTACTTCTTTTGCACTCATGTCTTAAATTCCTTGGGTAAATGTTGAGAATCTTCACCAGGTTTAACCTGTATGGTTCTGTGATCTAAAGGCCAGGATTTAGTCTTCGATCACACCCATGATGTCTTCTTCACGCATGACGAGGACTTCCTCACCACCCAACTTCACTTCAGTGCCGGAGTATTTGCCAAACAGCACTCTATCTCCGACCTTGACATCCAACGGCCGAGCCTCACCTTTATCGGTGACCTTTCCGTTGCCGACAGCGAGCACCTCACCGAGGACGGGTTTCTCGGTGGCTGCATCTGGGAGCACAATGCCGCCCGGGCTGGTGCGCTCCTCTTCCTTACGACGAACGATCACGCGATCGTGCAGCGGACGAATATTCATCGACTGATTCTCCTCAATAAATGGTTTTTTCTGAAAATCGATATTGGGTTCTTCATTCCCAGGCAAGGCTGTTAGCACTCACCAGAACTGAGTGCTAATAATAGAGGGAAAAAGCCGTTAGTCAAGACTGCCCAATAAAATTTTTTCAATATAAATGGAAACCACCCATCACGACGCACTGAATCTATGTGATAATTACCCATTTACACTACATCTGAACAATAAGAGGCCAATCATGAGTCAAGCCAAACAGGGGGATACTGTGCGTATTCACTACACCGGCACACTGGATAACGGAACCCAATTCGATTCATCGGTAGATCGAGAACCCTTCGAATTCACCCTTGGCGAAAAAGCGGTTATCCCCGGATTCGAGTCCGGCGTGGAGGGTATGCAAGTCGGCGATCAGAAGAAGATTCACATCCCCGCTGACGAGGCCTATGGGCAACGTAACGACGCCCTGATCGAAAAGGTTCCCCGGGAACACTTTCCCGATGACCTGAATCTCGAGGTAGGCATGCATCTTCAGGCGCAGAGCCCGAACGGCGAACATTTCAACGTGGTTGTTACCGAGCTGTCAGATAAGGAAGCGACCATAGACGGCAACCACCCGCTGGCAGGTGAGGCATTGAATTTCGACCTGGAGTTGCTTGAAATCGTATAATCATACAGGCTTGACACGCGAGACCAACGCGATTCACTAATTAAAAAATGAGCGTGAGACCGGGAGGCTGCAATGGCTGAAGTAAAAAAAGAAGCAAGCAAAAAAAAGCCAAAAAAAATCAATAGCAAAGTCTATGAAGAGGAGCTGTTCAAGCTGCAGCTTGAGCTTGTCAAACTACAGGAATGGATCAAATACAAGGGTTTGAAGGTGGTTGTCATCTTCGAGGGGCGGGATGCCGCCGGTAAAGGGGGGGTGATAAAGCGTATCAACCAACACCTGAACCCACGCATCTGCCGTGTTGTAGCCCTCCCAGCCCCCACGGAAAGGGAACAGACCCAGTGGTACTTTCAACGCTATGTGCCCCATCTACCCGCTGCCGGCGAGATGCTCCTGTTCGACCGCAGCTGGTACAACCGGGCCGGTGTTGAGAAGGTGATGGGATTCTGCACCGAGGAGGAGTACCAGGAGTTCTTACGCTCATGCCCAGAGTTCGAGCGTATGCTGGTGCGCTCCGGCATCATCCTGATCAAATACTGGTTCTCCGTCTCAGATGAGGAGCAGGAGCGAAGGTTTCAGAGCAGGCTGGAAGAGCCGCACAAGCGCTGGAAACTGAGCCCCATGGATCTGGAATCCCGCTCCCGCTGGCTGGAGTATTCAAAGGCGAAGGATGAGATGTTTGCCCACACCGACATCAAGCAGGCACCCTGGTATGTGGTCAACTCAGATATCAAGAAACATGCCCGACTCAACTGTATCGCCCATCTATTGAGCTTGATCCCCTATGAGGATCTGACCCCTGAACCCATCGAGCTGCCTAACCGCGCCCCCGATACCGGTTACATAAGGCCGCCGATCACCGACCAGACATTCGTACCGGAAATCTATCCTTAAACCTTGCATCAAAACAAGCCCCGGCTTACGCCGGGATGACGTGCCCAGTCGGCACTTAAGCCAAATAGCGGGAGTTTGCTGGGGACCGGTTTAGTGCCATTCGCTGGCTATTTTTTATCCTCCTCGCGTTCAAATTCCCCCTCGATTACCCGCCTCTCCTGACTTCTGTTCGATTCATCCCGGGATGATGCCACCGGCCCCATAACACCCCCTTGCTGCAACCCAAGGGCAAGCAACCATCGCCGGAGGGGGGGAACCAGAAACACGAAACCCACTACATCCGTTATAAATCCCGGGAGCAGCAGGAGAAAACCACACACAAGCAATACCGCCCCCTCCATCATCTCAAAGGCCGGCACCTCTCCGCGATCCATTGATCCACGTACTCTGGAGAAGGTGGAAAATCCCTGGGCGCGCACCATCCACCCCCCCAGCAGTGCAGTGAAGATGGTGAGGAAAATTGTCGGAAAAGCGCCGATCTGGGAACCGACCTTTATAAGAAAGTAGAGCTCCACCAGGGGGACACCGACAAATAACAGCAAAAACAACAGCAGAGGATTCATAGCGGAGAGCTTACGCCGGGCTCCCGGCCCATACAAGACTCTCAAACCATGCTTGGATTGCCCCTGCCCCCAGCCATTGCTGCTACGCACAAGGATTTAATCGACTTGGAGCCCGCAGCAGGGCGGTAATTGATTTCAAAAATAATTCATGTTCTTATCAAACTTGACGAAATAATAAAACCAGAGTGCAATTACGCAACTCTCATCTATATTTATTGTTTGTTCATTTAAGGGAAAGTGAAAAAAATGAAACCATCAACCAATCTACGAAGAACACCTGGCTTTACCGCCCTGGCAGCGGTGATTGCAGCCGCTTTCATCGGCCTGAGTGGCTGTGAGGCCACCATGCCAAAGATGGGGGGTTCATCCGGGAACACGGTCACTGGCGCTGCCAGCGGTGAAACTTCGGAAGGCGCCAACAGCGCCCTGGAGAGCTGCAATGAGACACTCGGCACACTGGCCGTGGTTGAAGACCAATCCGCGCCTTGGTGGGCCACCTACAGGCACCGCTACCCTTCACTGGGCACCACTGTCCCGGTGCTGCGCACCATGATCCAGCAGTCCAACTGCTTCGTCGTCGTTGAACGCGGCAGGGCGATGAATAATATGATGCAGGAGCGGGCCCTGATGCAGTCTGGCGAGATGCGTCAAGGAAGCAATTTCGGCAAGGGCCAGATGGTTGCCGCCGACTACACCATGAATCCAAGCATCCAGTTCTCTGAAAAGGGTACCGGTGGAGTGAAGGGCATTGTCGGCGGTCTGTTCGGATCTGTTGCCGGTGCACTGGCAGGTGGGATGAAGTCCAACGAGGCCGCTACCACCCTGCTGCTGATAGACAACCGCTCTGGCGTCCAGATCTCTTCCTCGGTGGGTAACGCGAAGAACTTTGACTACAACCTGTTTGGCGGCCTCTTCGGCGGCGGCGCCTTTGGCGGTGCCGGTGGTTTCACCAAAACACCGGAAGGCAAAGTGATCACTGCTGCCTTCGCCGATTCATTCAATCACATGGTAAAGGCCCTGAGAAACTACAAGGCACAGACGGTCAAGGGCGGTCTGGGCAAGGGCGGACGCCTGAAAGTCGGCGAATAAGCCAGGCCTGCCTCTGACTGACACAGAGGCTTGATCCTAAAAGGCGGCCCCAGGCCGCCTTTTTCATTGCCACGTCAGAACCACGCCAGGCCATTCCCATTTTGCCAGTTGCATGTGGATAGTGTATTTTCCGCCAATGCCAACACCACTCCTCTTGATTCTCTGTACCGTACCCGATAGGGAGACAGGGCTTAAGCTCGCCAAAGCTTTGCTGGATCAGGGACTGGCCGCATGCGTCAATCTCACTTCGCCGGTCACATCTGTCTACCGCTGGCAGGGACGGTTGGAACAGTCCGATGAGGTTCTGCTGCTGATCAAGAGTGTAGAAAAACACTATCAACGTGTGGAAGCCTTACTCCGGGCACAACATCCCTATGAACTTCCGGAAATCATCGCAGTCCCTGTAGAACAGGGGCTGGATGATTACCTCGACTGGGTGGAGAGATGCACAAAAGAATAGATTTGATGATGATGTTCCTTGCACTGCTGGCTGTCTCCAGCCTGAGCCCAGCGGTCTGGAACGAGGAAGAGTTGTTGATGCCCGACCAGGCCTTCCAGATCTCCGGCCGCACGGACGGTACGGAAAAACTGGTCGTTGAATGGCGCATCGCGGATGGCTACTACATGTATCGCGATAAGATCCATTTCGACAGCGACACCATCGGTATCGAAATCGGCGAACCGAAACTATCGAAAGCCAAGATAAAAAACGACGAATTCTTCGGCGAGGTAGCCGTCTACCGGAATAAAGCCATTGCGGAGATCCCAATACGACGCATGCAGGGGTCCCAGGAGACCCTGCTGGTAAAGGCGCGCTCACAGGGCTGTGCCGATCAGGGCATCTGCTTTCCACCCCACCTACAGGAGATACGCCTGGCACTGGAACCGATGGTCGCTGCCAATGGCATCGAGGCGGTTGGAGAACCTCTGCTCAATATCGCGGATTCAACCCCACCACCCCTGTTTGACAACAGTGTTGAAGAAGAGCTGCTGGATCCCGAGGAAGCCTACAAACTCTCGGTCACAGTGGAGGACGGGACCCACCTCCGTCTCTACTGGAGTATCGCCGATGGGACCTATCTCTATCACGACAAGATTGTTCTTTCCGCAGCTGAGGATCAGGCCATCGATCTGGGCCAGATCACCCTGCCTGAACCGGAAATCAAGCAGGACACGGTAAGACCCGATGGAAGCATCGGCGATGTTGCCGTATACCACAATGAGATCGACCTTCTGGTCCCCCTGCTCAGAAGCACTACCGATGCGCAAGATTTCACCCTGAAAGCCGGCTATCAAGGGTGTGCTGAGATTGGCGTATGCTATCCGCCGATAAACAAGCAGTTCACCCTGGCACTGCCAGCCATCCCAGCGGCCCAGGCAAGCGATACCAAGGAAGCCGCGGTTACTGTACTACCGGCCGAATCTTCCGATGAGCCGATATCCGAACTGGACGAGATTACAGAAACCCTAAAAGGCGGTTCAACCCTACTCATCATCAGTCTCTTCTTTCTCCTCGGTCTGGGCCTGGCATTCACCCCCTGTATCTTTCCGATGATCCCTATCCTCTCCGGCATCATCGCCGGCCATGGGGACAAGATCACCACCCGGAAGGCCTTCACGCTATCCTTGGTCTATGTGTTGGCGATGGCGGTCACCTACACCGTCGCCGGGGTCCTGGCCGGACTGTTCGGCGAAAATCTGCAAGCCTATTTTCAGAACCCATGGATCCTCAGCAGCTTTGCCCTGGTTTTCATCTTACTCGCCCTGTCGATGTTTGGCTTCTACGATCTGCAACTTCCCAGCAGTCTGCAGAGTCGTCTGTCTGATATCAGTAACCAACAACAGGGCGGCTCCCTCACCGGCGTCGCCATCATGGGCTTCCTCTCCGCCCTGATAGTCGGCCCCTGTGTCGCGCCGCCGTTGGCAGGGGCACTCATCTATATCGGCCAGACCGGCGACGCCATGCTGGGAGGCCTGGCCCTGTTTGCCCTCAGCATGGGTATGGGGGCACCGTTGATCGCAATCGGCACATCCGCCGGTAAGCTGCTGCCACGGGCTGGCAGTTGGATGGATGCAGTCAAGGCTGTATTCGGTGTCGCCCTGTTGGCTGTCGCCATCGTCATGCTTGAACGCATCATCCCCGCCGAGGCCGCAATGCTGCTGTGGGGCATACTGTTCATTGTCTCGGCAATCTATATGGGGGCCCTGCGTCACTTGGAGATCGAGGCCAGCGGTTGGCAGAAGCTCTGGAAAGGACTCGGTTTCGTATTTCTGGTCTACGGCACACTGATGCTGGTCGGTGCCGCATCTGGCGGCAAGGATACCCTGCAGCCACTGCGCGGGATTGCCATTGCCGGCGGTGCCGGTGGCGCTCAGGGGCACCAGGAACTGCAATTCAAGCGGATCAAAAGCATCGATGATCTGCAGCGTGAGGTCGCTTTTGCCAGCAGTCAGGGAAGGCCCGTGATGCTCGACTTCTACGCCGACTGGTGCGTCTCCTGCAAAGAGATGGAGAAATATACCTTTTCCGATCCCCAGGTGATCAAAGCACTCGCCAATACGCATCTGTTACAGGCCGATGTCACCGCCAATGACGACATCGACCAGGCCTTGCTGCAAGGGCATTTCGGACTACCCGGCCCACCAGCCATCATTTTTTACGGCAGTGACGGGCAGGAACGCAGGAACTATCGGCTTGTAGGTTTCAAACCCGCCCAGGAATTCACTCAGCACGCGTCCAGGGCCATACAGTAATATGCGACGATCATGGCATGTACTGCATTGAAACTGGACAAAATCGCGCTGATCTTGCAGAATCTAACGATTCATCAACACCCCCCTGGATCCCTGTTGTAGGGATCAGCATCAGAAATATAAGCAGCGGGGATATACGCGGATTTCTCTGCCCTGGAATATTGGAAAATGGCAACCATCCTGGTACTTAACGGCCCAAATCTGAATCTGCTTGGCACCCGGGAACCCGACCACTATGGTCATGAGACGCTTGACGCCATTCGCCAACGCCTGCAAAACAGCGGCAGAGAGTCGGGGTTCGATATCGACTTCCGTCAAAGCAATGCGGAACACGAACTCCTGACATGGATACATCAGGCAAACCAATCGGATGTCTGTTTCATCATCATCAATCCGGCAGCATTCACTCACACCAGCCTAGCGTTGAGGGATGCGTTACTGGGAACAGACATACCCTACATAGAGGTTCATCTCTCCAATGTGCACGCCAGGGAGGAGTTTCGTAAACACTCCTATTTCTCTGACAAGGCCGAAGGTGTCATCACCGGCCTGGGTGCACAGGGTTATGAGCTTGCCTTGCAAGCCGCCATCACGCGGCTCAACAAATAATTCTAAGAGACAGGTCAACATGGATATTCGCAAAGTAAAAAAACTGATTGAACTACTTGAGGAGTCGGACGTCGCGGAGATCGAAATTCATGAAGGAGAGGAGTCGGTCAGAATAAGCCGTCAAAGCTCCATACCCACAAGCATAGCCATCCCAAACATCCAGCCTCAGGCAGCTGCGGTCCCGGCGCCTGTAGCACCTGCAGCCACCGCCGCAGGAGCTGTATCACCTGAACCACAGGCAGCCGCTGAGGAGATGCAGGGGCACAGCGTAAACTCACCCATGGTGGGCACCTTCTACCGATCCCCCTCTCCCGGCAGCAAACCCTTTGTTGAGGAGGGCCAGACAGTCGCGGTCGGTGACACCCTGTGTATCATCGAAGCGATGAAGATTCTCAACCAGATAGAGTCCGACAAGGCAGGTACCGTGAAAAAAATACTGGTTGAAAACGGTCAGCCCGTCGAATACAACGAACCGCTATTCATCATTGATTGAGTGAAACCATGATAGACAAGATCGTAATCGCCAATCGTGGTGAGATAGCCTTGCGCATCCTGCGTGCCTGTAAAGAACTCGGTATCAAGACAGTCGCTGTGCACTCAGAGGCTGATCGTGACCTGAAACATGTGTTGCTCGCCGACGAATCAGTATGCATTGGCCCTGCCCCCTCGAGCGAGAGCTATCTGAACGTACCGGCTATCATCAGCGCCGCCGAGGTGACCGACTCAGTTGCCATACACCCCGGATATGGTTTTCTTTCGGAGAATGCCGACTTCGCAGAGCGGGTGGAAAACAGTGGATTCATCTTTATCGGACCCAAGGCGGACACAATCCGTACCATGGGCGATAAAGTGGCGGCCATCGACGCTATGCGCAAGGCAAAGGTACCAACGGTGCCTGGCTCAAACGGCCCTTTGGACAACAATGCCAAACGCACCAGAGAGGTGGCGAATGAAATCGGTTACCCGGTCATCATCAAGGCCGCCGGTGGTGGTGGTGGCAGAGGGATGCGGGTGGTGCATTCGGAAGCAACCTTGCTCAACGCAGTGGCCATGACCAAGGCCGAAGCCGAAGCCGCGTTCGGCAACGGCACAGTGTATATGGAAAAGTTCCTCGGTAATCCACGCCACGTCGAGTTTCAGGTCCTGTCCGACACCCATGGCAATGCGATTCACCTTGGGGAGCGTGACTGTTCCATGCAACGCCGCCATCAAAAAGTGGTGGAAGAGGCGCCGGCACCAGGCATCACGGAACAGCAACGCGAAGAGGTCGGTGAAAGATGCGCCGAAGCCTGCCGCCAGATCGGCTATCGGGGCGCCGGCACTTTCGAATTTCTCTACGAGGACGGCGAGTTCTACTTCATTGAGATGAATACCCGGGTACAGGTGGAACATCCGGTCACCGAACTGATCACCGGCGTCGACATCGTTAAACAGCAGATTTTCATCGCTGCCGGGGAACCCCTCAGCTACAAACAGGACGAGATCAAACTGCAAGGCCATGCCGTGGAGTGCAGAATCAATGCGGAGGATCCAGAAAATTTTCTCCCCAGTCCAGGTACCATCAGCCAACTCCACACCCCGGGTGGCCCAGGGGTGCGGGTCGATACCCATATCTATAACGGCTACAGAGTGCCACCCTATTACGACTCAATGATCGGTAAGCTGGTCACCCATGGAGAGAGCCGTGAATCTGCCATTGCCAGGATGCGAATCGCTCTGCAGGAGATGGTTATCACCGGTATCAAGACAAATATACCACTGCATCTGGACATCATGCGTGACGCTGCCTTCAAGGAAGGCGGCGCCAACATCCACTACCTGGAAAAGAAACTAGGACTATAGCTGAAGAGTTATGAGTTATGAATTTTGAGTTGAGAAGGCATCTCTCACCAAACTTATAACTAAAAACTCAAAACTCGAAGCAATGTGGTTGCATCTTTCTATCGACTGTAGCGAAACCGAGGCCCCTTTATTGGAGCTGGTATTTGAAAACCTCGGCGCCCTCTCCGTTACCCTGGGTGACGCAGGTGATCAGCCCCTGTTGGAAACGCCACCGGATTCGACCCAGTTATGGCTGCATACCCAGGTCACCGCGCTGTTCCAGGGAGATCAGGACCCGGTAGACCTACGCAATGCCCTTGTCTCCTTCCTCGATCCCGAACTGGTAGCAAGATTACGCTGGGAACGCATCGAAGACAGAATCTGGGAACGGGTCTGGCTGGATCACTTCAAGCCCATGCCGTTCGGGCGGCGATTGTGGGTCTGTCCGGCAGGTGAATCGATCCAACAGCAGGATGCTATCGTCATTCAGCTCGATCCCGGACTGGCCTTCGGTACGGGCACCCATCCCACCACCGCACTCTGCCTGGAATGGTTGGATGCTCAAGCGTTGCAGGGAAAGTCCATCATCGACTACGGCTGTGGCTCCGGTATCCTCGCCATCGCCGCATTGAAACTCGGGGCAGCCTCAGCCGTGGCTCTCGACCATGACCCACAGGCCTTGATTGCGAGTAGAGACAATGCGCAGAAGAACGGGGTTTCCAGCAACCTCACCACCTGCCTGCCTGATGAGCTGCCCCATAGGCAGTATGACCTGTTGGTTGCAAACATTCTCGCTGCTCCACTGATCCAGCTGGCCCCAGAGTTCGCGCGCCTTATCCGACCCGGCGGATGTTTCGCCCTCTCGGGCATTCTCGCTGAACAGCAACCGGCGGTTCTGCCAGTCTACCAATCATTCGCAGCCATGCAGAGGCCTAAACAGCAGCAGGATTGGCTGCTGCTGAGTGGCGCTGTCATCTAAAACATTTACAGCCAGCCCCAATTTTCCATAAAGGGCTTGCCTGCGGTTTGGCTTCGGTCTAACGTAGAGGTGTCGAAAACTACGCTCACTTGAAGTATAGATAGAAAGAAATCTGCCAGATGTTTACCCAGTGCCAACACTGTCTGACCATGTTCCGCATCACACCGGAGCAGCTCAAGGTTGCTGACGGAAAAGTACGCTGCTGCCAATGCAACAACGTATTCAATGCGCTGCATAAGCTTATGGAATCCCCCACCCCCTTTACCAACGACGACCCTATCCGGGAAGGATCATCAACAACCGAACAGAATGGGATCTCTTCCCCCACTACGGCACAAACAAGGGAAGGCGGGGCAGACTCTGATGGACTCGCAATTGAATCCAGCTTGGTTAGTGACAGTGAAGTGGTGAAATCCCTCGATGCCTTAGCTGACGAAGAGCCCCCTATCCAACAATTGAGTGAAGAATCAATCCTGGAAGTGGATGAGAATAGCTCAGATTTCGACAGCCAAAACCAGTTTATTCTTGAGCAGGACGACGGGCTCGAGACGGAACCTGAGTATTTTGCTGCCGGTACTGAGTCGCAGATGTCCGAACTCCTCGATAAAGACTCTACCTCTCTGCTACTCGAAGAGAAGGGAGCAGACGAACAGTTAGCAGATGTCATAGCCCTCGAAAACCATGACCAGAAGACTGATGCTGAATATAGACCGATCCGATTAGACGAGGAGTCTCAGACTACAGATGTATCGATACCCTCAGATGAAGAGCTACTTGCTACAGATGAATCGATATCAACAGACCAAGAGCCACTAACCACAGATGGATCTATATCAACAGACCGAGAGCCACTAGTCACAGATGGATCTATACCAATTGACAATGACCCCCTTGCTGCAGATGTAACCACAGACACAGAGGGTGAGTCAGATCACGAGTCACCATCGGAGTTCACCCCACTGGAGGAGGACTCTATCCCGACCGTTGAAGAGCCTTTCCAATCCCAGGATCCGCTGGATGAGGAGAGTCGTTTCACCTTTGAGGAGGAGTATGAGCGACCCCAACCCAGTCGATCCCGGCGTTACTGGATTGCCGGATCATTACTCCTACTGTTGCCCCTAAGTGGGCAGATTACCTGGTATTTACGGGACAATCTCATCAACCACGATGCCGGAAGGCAGCTGCTTCAGGGTGTCTGCAGCCTCACCGGTTGCGAGGTCCCCCTGCGCCGGGATACCGAACAGATAATCATCAGTGAAAGAGCCCTGACCGCTCACCCTGAAAAGGAAGAGATCCTCTCTCTCAAACTTGAGATGGTGAATGCCGCAGCCTTCCAACAACCTTTCCCAAAACTGCAGTTAAGCCTCTACAATGATATGGGAAAAATATTAGCAAGACGTACCTTCCATCCCGATCAGTACAAGGGCGAGCAATACCAATCACAACAGATGATGCCGAAATTAAAGGCCGTGCAGATAGAGCTCGAACTACTGGACCCGGGCAATGATGTCACTGGCTTCAAGTTCGATTTTCTATAATTGAAGCAACCTGCAAGCAGAACAGATCAACGCGACACTGCATGCGACTGTTGCTAGTTAATACGTATATCCATGTACACATTTTATTATCCGCGGTTAAACGCCCACTGATACTAAAATACCCTTCCAGGCAGCAAACGATCCGACTCATTACAACAGATTGTTCTGCATCCCAAACAACACTATCTGTTCAGCCAACGAAGGTGAATAACACAGTGAACAATGTTGGTAATAAAAAAGACAAGTGTAAAAAAGTTCGACACTTAATAATGGGTTAGTATCAGTAAGGAATTAAATTCTACAAAAAGAATTTACATTCCCCATATAATCATCTGCCACTTATCCCTTGTCACATATCTGCCTAAGATTTAAGAGCTTACTTAGCACCCTTCCAGCCGATTCGCAGGTCGACTCCCAAACGCCACTTGTACCAGATCAATTCAGACTCAATTTGCCTTTGATTCCGCCAACAATTAGCGGTAGTATCCCATCCCCTCCTTCACCCATGATGGACCTCCTGAAGAGTGGCATTCTGGATGCAAATTGGACCCTATAAATTAGAGAACAATCTGCTATTGGCGCCAATGGCCGGCGTCACGGACAGACCGTTTCGGCAACTATGCAGAGAGATGGGGGCTGGGCTAGCCGTGTCGGAAATGGTCTCTTCAGATGCCTCCCTAAGAGGCACGAAAAAAACCTTGAGACGACTCGACCATGAAGGGGAAGCGCGACCCGTCAGCGTACAGATAGTCGGCTCCGAGCCGGACCAGATGGCGGAAGCGGCGCGGGCCAATGTGGCGAATGGCGCACAGATCATAGATATCAACATGGGATGCCCGGCGAAAAAGGTGTGTCAACGTGCTGCCGGCTCCGCCCTGTTGAAGGATGAGCATCTCGTAGCCAGGTTGCTGGAAGCGGTGGTCAGTGCCGTCGAGGTGCCTGTAACATTGAAAATCCGCACCGGCACTGATCCCGAGAACCGCAACGGCATACGTATCGCGAACATAGCTGAGGCGGCAGGTATCCGCGCCATTGCTGTACATGGACGCACCCGAGCATGCAAGTTTATGGGTCAAGCGGAGTATGAAACCATCCGCGACATCAAACAATCAGTCGAGATACCGGTTATCGCAAACGGAGATATCGATACACCACAAAAAGCCGCTTTCGTCTTGAACCGCACTGGGGCCGACGCCCTGATGATCGGTCGAGCAGCGCAAGGACGCCCTTGGATTTTTAAAGAGATCAACCACTATCTACTGACCGGTAAAGAGTTACCGCAACCTGATCTCGAATGGATTACTGACATTGTAACCAAGCATGTCAGACAACTGTATGATTTTTATGGGGAGTACCTTGGCATACGCATTGCGCGAAAACATATTGCCTGGTACAGCAAGGGGCGTCCTGGTGGCGCAGTTTTTAGGAACAAAATAAACTACTCGGATTCTGTAGAACAACAGATGCAGGCTATCCGTAACTATTTTGAATGCCTACAAAACAACGGGGATTTGGCGGCATGATGATTGAAGCTGTTCTAACAAGTAAAGAAAACCAAGATTACCTGACAGTTACACACAGTAAGAAATCAGAACCCTTACGCCAGTGTGTCAGCGACGCAATGCAACGCTATTTCAATAATCTTGACGGACATGGCGCCAACAATCTCTACCGCTTGGTGATGAACGAGGTGGAAGCGCCGTTACTCGAGAGCGTCATGAAGCATACCGGCGGCAACCAATCCCAAGCCGCATCTATTCTGGGTATCAGTCGAAGCACCCTGCGCAAAAAACTTTCCCAATACGATCTCGACTGAACCCCGCTTACACTTACTTGGAATCTACAACATGGCATCCATAAAACGCGCCCTGATAAGCGTTTCTGACAAAACAGGGATTGTGGAATTCGCCCGCAGTCTCGCTGAGAAAAAAATTGAGATCCTATCCACTGGCGGTACAGCAAAATTGCTGACCCAAAATGACATCCCTGTCATCGAGGTCTCCGAATATACCGGTTACCCGGAAATGATGGATGGCCGGGTGAAGACCTTACACCCCAAGATTCACGGCGGAATCCTCGGTCGACGCGGTATCGACGACGGGGTCATGAAGGAGAACGGTATTGGAGACATAGACCTGATCGTGGTCAATCTATACCCCTTCGAGGAGACTGTGGCAAAACCCGATTGCGATCTTCCCACAGCGATTGAAAACATCGATATCGGCGGTCCCACCATGCTTCGCGCAGCGGCCAAGAACCATAAGGATGTAACCGTGGTCGTCGACGCACTCGACTATGACAGAGTGCTGCGTGAGATGGGAGATAACAACAATCTGGTGAGTGACACCACCCGTTTCGATCTTGCGGTCAAAACCTTCGAGCATACCGCCCGCTACGATGCTGCCATTGCCAACTACCTTGGCAGCCGCCTGGGGAGTGAGATAAGCGACTTTCCTCGCACCCTCTCGCTTCAATTCAGACAGGCGCAGAGCATGCGTTACGGTGAGAATCCCCATCAGAAAGCGGCGTTTTATGTAGAGCACAGGATCGATGAAGCCAGTATCGCCACGGCCAAGCAACTGCAGGGTAAGGAGCTCTCATATAACAATATTGGCGATACCGATGCCGCCCTGGAGTGCGCCAAAAGCTTTGATGAGGGCCCCGCCTGCGTCATTGTCAAGCATGCCAATCCCTGCGGCGTGGCTTATGGCGCCAACATGCTGGAGGCCTATGACCGGGCCTACAGCACCGATCCCGAATCGGCATTCGGCGGTATCATCGCCTTCAACGGTGAACTGGATGGAGAGACAGCAAAGGCTATTGTGGAACGCCAGTTCGTTGAAGTAATCATTGCACCTAAGGTTTCGGCAGCAGCAGCTGAAGCTGTCAGCAGCAAGAAGAATGTACGCTTACTGGAGTGCGGTGAATGGCTCAGCGAAGCGATCCATCGCACCGAATACAAACGGGTCAATGGGGGCCTGTTGGTGCAAGACGCGGACCTGCAGCTGACCCATGACATCAAGGTGGTCAGCCAACGCCAGCCCACAGAGCAGGAGATGCGTGATCTGCTGTTTACCTGGCGTGTCGCCAAGTTCGTCAAGTCCAATGCCATCGTCTATGGCAGGGATGGAATGACCATCGGCGTTGGCGCCGGCCAGATGAGTCGGGTCAATTCGGCTCGCATCGCCGCGATCAAGGCTGAACAGGCATCCCTTGAAGTGAAGGGTTCGGTGATGGCATCGGATGCATTCTTCCCCTTCCGTGACGGCATCGACAATGCCGCCGAGGTTGGTATCGCCGCTGTTATTCAACCCGGCGGATCGATGCGCGATGATGAGGCGATCGCTGCAGCCAATGAGCATGGTATGGCGATGGTATTCACAGGTATGCGTCACTTCCGTCACTAAACCTTGTAATCAGTTTTTTATAACGCAAAGGGCACAAAGCAATTTTCTGTTTTGCTATAAACATACTTAGCGTCCTTTGCGCTTCATTGCGAGCCCAGCGTTATAGCCCAACTACCAGAAGTCTCACATCATAATGAACATACTTGTCATCGGATCGGGCGGCCGTGAACACGCCCTGGCCTGGAAGGCCGCACAGTCAGACCAGGCGGATAAGGTTTTCGTCGCCCCCGGCAATGCCGGCACCGCCCTTGAGAATAAGCTCGAAAATGTGGAGATAGGTGCAGACGCCATCGATGAACTGATCGAATTCGCCCTGGCAAACCAAGTCGGTTTGACCATCGTCGGTCCCGAGGCACCACTGGTGAACGGCATCGTAAATGCTTTCCAAGCCGCCGGTTTGCGCTGCTTCGGACCAACCCGGGATGCGGCACAATTGGAGGGCTCGAAATCCTTCACCAAGGACTTTCTCGCCCGGCACAATATACCTAGCGGTAGCTACCAGACCTTCACAGAGGTTGCTGCCGCACTGGCCTATCTACACCAGGTGGGCGCCCCCATTGTCATCAAGGCCGATGGACTGGCGGCCGGGAAGGGCGTCATC
>NATW01000104.1 GCA_003094555.1 gamma proteobacterium symbiont of Ctena orbiculata | reverse complement strand
AACATGATGACCGGCATGGATTCCAGCTGGGTCGGTAATCCTGAGCTTGAACCTGAAAAGCACCACCAACTGGAAGTGGGCTACAAGTGGAAAAGCGCAGCTATCAATGCCGATGTCACCCTCTACTATAATGATGTCAGCGACTATATCCTGAGAGATAAGGCGCGCGGGCAGGACGGTATCCTGGTGGCGAATGGTACCGCCAATATCTATCGCAATGTGGATGCTGAATTCTATGGTATCGAGTGGCAGGCGGGCTATCAGCTCTCCAATGCACTGCAGGCGAATGCGAGTTTGGCCTATGTCAGAGCGGAAAACAGCACTGACGACAGGCCGATAGCACAAATTGCCCCCTTAGAGGCAACGATCGGATTGGACTATAGCAGCGGTGACTGGGAGTTGGGCGGTACCCTGCGGGCGAATGCGAAACAGTCACGTGCCGATCTGGAGAATGGTAGCGGTCAGGATGCTCAGGAGACACCCGGTTGGGGGGTCCTCGATCTGTATGGAACATATGCCATGACGAAAAACAGCTCGATCCGCTTCGGCGTCGACAACTTGCTGGACAAGAGTTTCGCCTACCATGTCAACAGGGCCAATGTGGACCCCTTCAATCCGGAAGCTATCCAGGTCAATGAGCCTGGTCGCGAAATCTGGTTGAAAGGTACACTGCAGTTCTGATGGCCTGAACCTTAACAGGCCCTAGCAACCGGTGTTTGCTCCGGAATGGTGGTCGCCCCCCTGAGTAGCGCCCCAGCAGCAGGTTTCTGCTGTTGGGGTATTGTTTTCACCGGGTATGCCATGGCCAGGTTCCAGCTCACAGGGTCTAGGTAATGAAAGATTCGAATTTCAGCCCAGGTCCGGGCATTGGTTATCCCTGGATATATGCTGTTTTATTGCATCGATGTTTTGCAGTAGTCTGTGCATACAAGTTTCTTTATATCAGGACACCCGATGATACCTTTCCCCGTAGTTGGAGTTGCACGACCCAACTTTCTGATTCTCACGCCAATCTGTATTTCACTCGGTTTGTCCAGTGTCCTGTTGAGTGAACATAGTGTGGATTGGGGCCTGTTTGCGGTTGTCTTGCTGGGTGCCTTGATGGCCCATATCAGTGTCAATGCACTGAATGAGTATTCGGATTTTCATTCAGGCCTCGATTTTAAAACGGATCGTACCCCTTTCAGTGGTGGCAGCGGAACCTTGGTGGTTCAACCCCGTCTCGCTCCCTATGCATTGGCCATTGGTGTGGTCTCATTGTTAATAACCCTGATCTGCGGCCTATACCTTTTGCAACAAGCGGGTTGGGGGCTGATCCCGATAGGATTTATCGGTGTTTTGATCATCCTTACCTATACCAGCTGGATCAATCGTAACCGGTTGCTGGTGCTGCTTGCGCCAGGTCTGGGATTCGGACCATTAATGGTGATCGGTACCCACTACGCAATGACGGCGGAATATAGCAGCACCGCGTTTCTGCTCTCTATGGTTCCCTTTTTTCTGGTGAATAACCTGTTGTTGCTCAATCAGATACCTGACGTGGATGCCGACCGCAGCGTGGGTCGCGACAACTATGCTATCGCTTGGAGTCCGGCAAAAAGTGCCTGGCTCTACCTGATATTCTCTATCCTGGCCTATTTGGTGATTGTCGCGGGAGTGGTGCTGGGTCGCTTGCCTATGATGGCTCTCATTGGTTTGGTTACAGGAGGACTCGCCTACCAGAACTATCAGGGTGTCAGGGTGTATACAGGTGATGTCAAGCAGCTGATACCCTACTTGGGCAAGAACGTCATCCTCACCCTGGTAACACCGTTTCTGATCTTTATCGGCATAACGCTGGATCTTATTGTCTTGTGAACTATGCAATGCATCTTAAGGAATCGATAGTTGCAACCCTCAAATAACAATTATCCTCTTTTATGGGCACTGCTGGGGCTGCTGTTTGCAGCAATCTGCATAGTCGCACTCTACAAGACCTGGCCGATGCTCTTCCCAAAGGCGGCGCATACGGCGAGTGTCGATCCGGCTTGTGATCTTCGTGCCAATGGCTGTACGACCCAGTTGAATGGGGGCGGCAGTGTCACCTTCTCCATCCAGCCTAGGGATATTCCGGTGGTGAAACCCCTGGCGTTAAGGGTGGACCTGGCGGGTATAGAGGCGAAAAGTATCGCCGTCGATTTCAGTGGCGTGGATATGAACATGGGTTTTAATCGGACCCAGTTGAGCGCTCAAGGTGACGGGGTGTTCAGTGGCAAGGGGATGTTGCCGGTATGTGTATGGGACGCCATGGAGTGGGAGGCCCGGGTCTTGATCGACACTTCACAGGGATTGATTTCGGTCCCCTATCGCTTCATTACCGTGCGGCCTGGAGTTCCCTTGCCAGACGTGGACTCCTGACCCCGCAAACCAGATATTTATCCTGCTGGATAGGTAACTCCATCTGTCATTTTGGAACGGCAAGGCCTACTGGAACGGGATGCCGAAAACAGTTACCTGGCCGGGGACGCGGTGGATGACGATTCCATGAGTCAATTGTGTGGTCACTCGATCACGTACCGCTAACTTGGCAAAACAATATGCTTCTCTATTTATATTTGAACAAACACAATCGATTCCTGTAGAGGTGATCGAGCCTATTGTAAGCGGGCTTTAAAGTTTATAAGTGATCAGGGTCAACGCGCCAGCCGACTCTCGGAAGAACCATAGCTCCCCCATTTGCTCGTTTTTGAATCGACGGTGGGCCAGCCTCCAGACTTGCCAGTGTCATGGGTCCGACAATACCGTCGACGACCAGTCTGCGCCTTACCTGATATTGTTTAAGCCGGGAATCTGTCTTAGGACCAAAGATACCGTCAACCCAGAGCGGGGTAGGGGGCATACGTGCATTCAGCAGGTTTTGCACATAAGCAACTGCCAAACCACTGGTGCCACTTTGAGGATATTTTTTTCTGCCATAGTGTTGGCTATTGCCTTTATCCCTGAGATCGGGCAGGTCGGCCTTCTCCATCGGTTACCTCCTTACTGGGTGAAATGTTATCGCTGCAACCACTTCTTCTAATGCAGATCAATCTGAATGCTAAGCTTCTATCCCTGGATAGCCTGACGGCATGTTACAGTTGATTATATGTGACATGGTTTAATTGATGAATGTGAATATTTCACAGCTGGCCCGTTAACTCCCTCTCCCTAAGGGAGAGGATTGGGGAGAGGGGAAGTGTTTCAATGGGTCGTCCAGATTCCGCTGGGTCAAGGCGCCGACCAGCCGGGAACTGACCCAATTCGCGCACACCATCGCCCACCGTGTGGGACGCTATTTGGAACGGCAAGGCCTACTGGAACGGGATGCCGAAAACAGTTACCTGGCCGGGGACGCGGTGGATGACGATCCCATGAGTCAATTGTGCGGTCACTCGATTACGTACCGCATCGCCGTGGGGCCGCAGGCGGGGCGCAAGGTGTTCACGCTGCAAATGCTGCCGGCTTGTGATGAGTCATCCGATGACGAGGTCGGCAAGGTGGCCGGCTTCAGCCTGCATGCCGGGCCTCCATGACCCCGGATCAAGTCCGGGGCAGGCTCTGGGCGCAGCGCTTGAAACGCGTCTTTGGCATCGACATTGAGACCTGTCCGGCCTGCGGCGGGGCGGTGAAGGTCATTGCCTGCATCGAAGACCCGGTAGTGATCAAGAGGATTCTCGATCACCTGAAGCAAACTCTAGGACGCTGTGCCGTGAGCCCCGGCAGGG
>NATW01000103.1 GCA_003094555.1 gamma proteobacterium symbiont of Ctena orbiculata | reverse complement strand
CTTCGAGGTGAAATTGCTATACGAAGCGGTGAAGTTGAATGCTGGACGGGCGTGGCTTGAGGCCTCTGGAGGGGTGACTCTCAAGACGATACGCCCGATAGCCGAAACTGGGGTGGACTATATCTCTGTTGGGGCCTTGACCAAGGATCTCAGGGCGGTCGATCTCTCGATGTTGTTTATAGACTGACAACACCCCTATACACGTTCATCAATCAGTGTACCGATCAGCTCATTGGCGGTCTTCAGGGTCTTTACCTGTGCCTTGGTTTGGTTGGCATGTTGCTGCAGTTCAACCATCGCACGGGAGAGATCTGTCGGCTTGGCTTGAGTGGTCTGCTGGGTGCTGGCGATCTCCGAAGCCACGCGACGCATCCCCTGGAATCCCTTTTGAATCCCCTGAAGTGCCGGTCCTGTAATCGAATTAATACCCATGAGAAACACAACTACCTCTAAATACAACTTCTCTAACCGGTTTGGTGGCAGTTTTACCTGATTCTTTAATTGATTTGTTCTTATATGTGGGGTGTGTGCCTGAATTGGTGAATTCAGTTCCCTAGGGCCTGTTAACACTAATCCAATAGGCTCTGTTGTACCTGAAAAAGCGCCAATCAAGGCGCACCCCAAAGGCACTTCCTTCGGGGCGCAACCCGGAGGGCTGAGGCTGTTGGATTAGTGTTAACAGGCCCTAGGAACTCCATTCATGACGGGCGGGAAAGACCAGCCGTACGCCGGTGAACTGATGGTGGTCAGACGGCAGGGCCCAATGGCGGAAACTGGCGCGCCGCAGTATGGGTTGAGTGTGCAGACTGGCACCGCGCAGGGAATAGTGATTTTCATTCCCGTTGTGGGGTGAGTCAATGGCGTCCGGAAAGGGTTGGAATGAGGGATAGTGGTGGAATCCGTTACTGCACCACTCCCAAGCGCGTCCTGTCTGACTCACCACACCTGTGCGGACGGCTAACTCCCATTGATACTCATGCTGTATCACGGCACCTGAAAATTCACCACCAGCCCGGTCTATCCAGTTGCAGAAGGCTTGAGCCTCATAGAGGGAGATGCCGCTGACCGGATCATCGGGAGGAAGATGGGCATTTCCATTTATGGCCACTTCATACCAGCCCCCGGTTTGATCCTGCCGCCAATACTCCGGGTGTTGCTGTCCATTTTGATTCAGCCATTGCCAGCCTTCGTCGCTCCAAAGAGATTTGGTGCTGTAACCGGCTGCCTGCATGAAACTGAGGTATTGTGCATTCGAGACCGGTGTTAATGCGATGCGGAAACTACTCAGTTCAACGGCTTGTGGCGGCAGTTCGTTATCGTACGCACGCGGGTCGTTGCGTGCGCCAATGCGATAGTGGCCTTGGGAGATCTCTCTGGTTTCCCAGTAGGGTGCCGCGGGCTCGAGTGCTTCCCTGCAAAGATAATTTTGATCCTGTGCTTGCAGTGATCGCTGGTTTAAGACCGTCAACATGGCTTCGTAGAGTTTTGCCTGCTCTTGCAGCAGGTACCAGACGAGTCGATCATGTTGGAGCCAGGGATGATCAGGCAGGGCTGATGGCGTGGCGAGTCGGCGCAGATGTTCACTATGAATCTCTGAAGCCCAGTTGATGAGGTGTTCAACCGGTGGCAACTGGTTACATTGTTGATCCAGGGACAACTCGTTTGAGGTAAAGAGTGGCTCTACTCTCATGGACAGGTCGTGATCGTTTTCCAGGTGCTCTCTGAGCCATAGGAGTTCCAGGTAGACACCGCGACCAAAATACCAGTTCAGGGAGGCGAGTTGGGGGTGAAAGCGTCTGGCGCAATCCTCAGCGGGTATGGAGGTCAGCAGATCGATCTGCATTGCATGCAGGTCGTCGAGTTGGCCAAGCAGTGTGGTTGAGGTCATATCACCCTTTTCCGGTCGGCAAAGCCGGCTATGTTAACGGAGGGATGATATAGGGGGAAGCCCGGTGGGATGGCTGTGGAGCTGTATTTCCCGGGGTCCGGTGCGGCAGGCCGCACCGGTTGATTATTAGATTAGACGCAACCGGTGGGTTTAGGCAATCCACCATATTTTGTAATCGGCTTCATCGGTCCCGTCAGCCAGAGTTCGAACATGGCCTTTTTGTCGGCGCCAAGATATTTGGAGAACTTGCGGATCGGTGGCACCACATTGAACTCATCATAATACTCCCTGGCTTTCAGAATATGATCCCATTTCTCATCGGTGAGATCATATTCGTCGGCTTCCGCCATAGCTCTGGCCACGTCCGGGGTCCATGCGTTCATATCGGTGAGATAACCATCTCCGTCACGATCAGGAATAGCTGTACTCATTTTGCCTGCTCCTACTACCAAGTAAAAAGGTTGGTTATTATTGAGGGGAAGTTTAATGTGAAATGCCGACCTATTTCCACCCTAGGAAAAACCGGGTTATAGGCTGGTAAAACTAGGTGCTGGGAGATGCGGAATCCCTGTTTGTTGTATCGATATGCTGCAGGTATGCCGATTTATCACCAAAACTGGTTTTAAATTGGAGGCGTTTCAACTCTTGAGCGAAGCGAACATCCAAACCGGAAGGATCACAGCCAACCGCCTCAATGGCGGTACCGGTTGGCATGCCATTGCTATCGAGCAGCTGTCTTAGCAGATCGTGGTTGTGGGAATTCAACTGGTAGAGTAGTTCCGCTTCATCCGCAGTGGAAAAGGGGATCGGAAGCTGTATTCGACTCGGATCGAACCAACGGGCGGATCCGAAGCCGCCAATATAGTAGAAGTGTTTTATGGCTAGTCGGTAAAATTGGAAATTGAGCTCTTTCTGATAGCGGCGTGTATCCGGGTAGAAGCGAAAATAACGTTCTGCTGCTGCGGTTGAGTTAACCGCTTCCGCCTGTGCCAGACAGGTGAGGCGGGTCAGTTGCTGTACGTCGCCGCCACCCTGTTCAATTAATGTCAGAGAACAGCGAGGGTCATTCTCGAGGTTTCTAGTATGTTGTGCGAGGTGAGAAATCAGCAACAGCAGGTTGCCCTTTGTATCACGACAAATGGGTAACAGAGAACCGAAGGGGTAACCTTGATATTTTAGTGAATGAGTGGACAGTATGCCGTGATAGCTCTCCGACCAGATTCTCCCAATGTCTTGCAACAACTCATCCGTTGACGATTCGGTATTCATTTTATTCTTCTCGCGGTTGTTCAGTTCAAGTTTTGAGACTCTACTGTTCAGATTCAATACCTGGATTGAGATTGATATCCCCTAACCGATCCTGAATCGATCGTATTTTTCCCCGCAGGCCATGTTCTCTGGTGGGGCAGCTGTCTATTTTTACCGCGGCATAGACGCGTTTGCATCCAGTGCTGTGAATGAGCTGTGTTGCCTTTTCAACAATCGCGAGGGCATCGTCGAGATGTGCGGTTTCGATCAATGTACCCATCGCTGTCAGTTGGTATTCGACGCCACTATTGTGGATCATCTCGATTACCTGGCTCACTTCCTCGCTGACGCTGACTCCCCTATCAAGCGGGAATACACTGAATTCCAATACTACAGACATGGCTTGTTCTCTGATCTCACATCATAACCTTAGTATACATCTGAGATATTTTACCCTGGATTGGACATGGATGATCTGTAGACGGCCGGTGTTTGAAATCTTGATTTAACAATTCTTCACAGGTGCTGGGTTTATTCCTGTGCAGGGATTGCCCTAAGCTGCACTGAGTGAAGTCAAGGGGCTTCGGCGATCGTGAGTGCGCTGATTTTTCTTTTACTTGGCCTTGTTGCCGGCTGGTTGGCCGGACTGATCATGGAAGGCCCTAGCCTTGGCTTGCTGGCTAACCTGACGTTCGGGGTTCTGGGGGCGTTAATCGGGGGTTATCTTTTTGAATTTTTTACCATCGACAACAGTGGGGTGATTGGGTCATTGATCACTGCAACGGCAGGCGCGATACTGGTCCTGGCCATCGCCGGGCTGATCGACAGTTACTGAAGACCGGGTTGGCTATGCAGAAACAGAGTATCAAAACAATGATTAGGAGATGATTTATGGACCTCACGCTAGAGACTATTGTTAACACCTACGTAATTCCCTGGGGAACCAAGATCATAATGGCGCTGTTGGTGTTCATTATCGGTCGCTGGATTGCAAAGATGTTGACCCGTGCGCTGAAGGGGATCATGCAGAAAGGGGATGTTGACCAGATGCTGATCAGCTTCCTCGGCAATATCGCTTATGCAGCACTGTTGGCGGTTGTCGTACTGGCCGCTCTGGAACAGCTTGGTGTCAATACGACATCCGCATTGGCCATCTTGGGTGCCGCAGGTTTGGCTGTTGGCTTGGCACTGAAAGACTCTCTGGCAAGCTTCGCGGCAGGGGTGATGCTGATTATCTTTCGCCCGTTTAAATTGGGTGATTTTGTCGAGGCAGGTGGTACGACCGGTGTGGTAGAGGAGATCCGCATATTCCATACGGTTCTCAAGAGCGGTGATAATCGCGAGATCACCATGCCAAATGCGCAAATCTACAGCGGCACAATCGTCAACTTCTCAGCCAGGGAGACCAGGCGAATCGATCTGGTAATCGGCATAGGTTACGACGATGACATCAAACAGGCACGTGATCTGCTGCAACAGATCCTCGATGCCGATACCACAGTGCTAAAGGATCCCGCGGCTACGATTATGTTGCTGGAATTGGGTGAGAGCAGTGTCGATTTTGCGGTTCGCCCCTGGGTTAAATCCGGGGACTACTGGACAACACGCGCGGCGCTACTTGAAGCAATCAAGACAACGTTCGACAAGCAGGGTATCAGTATTCCCTACCCGCAAAGGGATATTCATATGATTCAAGAGGCGGCTGCCTAGTCGTTGGAGTCGCCACATCAGTCCAACAATATATAGAGGTGTAATCATGCACATGAAATGTATAACCACGGTCCTGGCTTTGACGCCAGTACTCATCAGCAGCAATGCATTGGCTGAGAAGGGGCTTGCCTACGATAGTATCAATTCGGTTTGGCGTACCGGCTATGGTGAGTGCTGGACCACCTCCTATCGCGACAAGTCACCGGCTGAAACCGGTTGTTTCGGTGCGCCGATGGCTGAAATGGCGCAGGCTGAAGGCGATGCCGACAATGATGGGGTAGTCGACAGCAAGGATCAGTGCCCAGGTACGGCTGCCGGTGTAAAGGTCGACGCCAAAGGATGCGCTCTCGACAGTGATGGTGACGGTGTGGCTGACAGCAGTGACAAGTGTCCGGATACCCCTGCTGGTGTGAAGGTTGATGCCAGTGGTTGTGAGCTGGATAGCGATGGTGATGGTGTCGCAGATAGTAAGGATGATTGCCCGAATACCCCCGCTGGTGCCACAGTGACTGATTCCGGGTGTGCGGTGCAGATCGTGTTGCAGAATGTCCTTTTTGAGCTGAATAGCGACAGAATCAGTAACCAGTACACGCCTACATTGAATCGTATTGCGGATTCCCTCAAGGCGCGTGCCGACGTTAAATCGATTGAGGTTATTGGTCACACCGACTCCACAGGTGCCGCAGCCTATAACCAGACGCTCTCCGAGCGACGCGCGAAAGCTGTGGCGGACTATCTGGTCACCCAGGGAGTGAGTGGGGCGCTCTTAAGCACAAAGGGAATGGGTGAATCCTCTCCCATTGCTGATAACACAACCGCTGCAGGTCGTGCGCAGAATAGGCGCGTAGAGTTGAAGTTAGACTAGAGCGAATTAGTAAACAATGTTCAATGAGGTAACAGCTTGGCAGTCGTCATGTTGTTGCCTCTGCTTACTGCCTATTATGAGAACACCTTCATTGACACCTTCACCGAGCAGTGGTCAGTTAGTAGGTATGAAACAGCTATATATTAAACAGCCTGCAGTAATCGGTTCAGGTGTGGTTGAGGCCTTGTCATTGGGACGGGGCTGTAACAGGACAGTACCATGGAGTCATCGATGCGAATAGCCTATTTGGAAGATGATAAAGTGCAATCTGCAGTGATGAAGGAGTGGCTGGAGGCTGAAGGTTACGTCTGCAGGGCTTTTGACAATGCAGATGCCTTTATGCGTGAGTTGCGCCATGAGACCTATGATCTGTTAATCATGGATTGGGAGTTGCCGGAAAAAAGCGGTGTAGAGGTGCTCTCCTGGTTGCGCGGTGATCGGGAGTGGGATCTTCCGGTGTTTTTTATCACCCATAGGGATGGCGAGTCGGATATTATCGAAGCGCTTGAAAAAGGTGCCGATGACTACTTGGCGAAGCCGGTCAATCGCGAAATCATGTTGGCGCGAATCAGGGCCTTGGTCAGGCGTCACAGCGGTCGGCGTGATCACATAGAGGTCAGTGGTTTTACTCTGCAAAAGGAGAACAAGACCCTCACCTTGAACGGCGAGCCTGTGGAAATGACAGAGAAGGAATTTCAACTGGCGTGGATGCTGTTTACCAATATTGGCCGCCTGCTTTCCCGCGACCATCTGTTGGAAAGTATTTGGGGATTTGGTCCGGGTCTCATGACCCGTACTGTGGATACTCATATCAGCCGCTTGCGGCGCAAACTGGGGCTGACACCTGAAAACGGTTGGCGTTTGAAGGCAGTCTATCACCAAGGTTATCGTCTCGAGAATCTGGAAGAGCAGCAATAGCTGGCTAGAATCGGAGGTCTGGCGGGTATATTCTATAGGTGCCTATCATCCGGCATGGATTGCCCTATAACACCTGTTTGTGTATAGCATAGCCATTTGGAAGGTCTGAGATTAAGGTCTGAAGACAACCGGTTATATGACTTTCCAGTCCGCATTTCGGCCGATGGCTTGGGAAATCCGTATGCTAGCTGATGAGTAATTGGCGAGATGACTAAATTCAACATACCCCTTTTGCTCTTCCTTTTGATTGCGCTAACCAGCCAAACCTGGGCAGAGGATTGGGCCTATCGAATCCACGAGGGAGAGAATCTGACCCTGGTCGCGGAACGTTTCCTCAAATCGGAATTCACCCCCGATCAATTGCAAATCTACAACGGCATTGCCAATGACAGGGAGATCCCAATTGGCACTGAGATCCGTGTGCCCATCGACTGGTTGAAAGAGGTGCTTGCAGGTGTAAAGGTCAACTATGTCCTGGGGGATGCCTCGCTACAGCGGATGGGAGAGAGTAATACAACCAGGCTTGTTGCGGACACCATGCTGAATGCCGGTGATAGGATTATCACCGGTGCCGGTTCATCGGTGTCATTGAAATTCGCCGATAATTCCACCCTGCTGATCGATGAAGAGAGTGAGGTGTTATTCGATGCCCTCTCATCTTTCCATGGTATGGGCATGTTGGATACGCGGATTCGCCTGCAAAGGGGGCGCATTGAAAATCGCATTAAACCCCTTAGAAAACCGGAATTTCGATATGAAATCCACACCCCGGCCGCAGTCACGGTGGTAAGGGGTACGGATTTTCGTGTCTTTTCCGACGCTGAGGATGAACTGACCCGAAGCGAAGTGACGGAGGGGGGGGTGAACATCACCGCCGCGGGTGAAACTGTGAAGGTTGAACAAGGCGAGGGGAGCCTGATTGAAAAGGGCAAAACCCCTTCTGCGCCGCGTAAACTGCTGGCAAAACCTGATTTGACTGGAATGACCCTCAACACCACAGCAGATGGTGTGGATGCCGAATGGCCGCAACTTGCCGGGGCGACAGCGTATCGCTATCAGCTCACAAACACTGAACGGCGAATGGTCGCGGTTGGAACCACCGGTAGTAATCGGGTGAGGTTGCCGTCACTGGCTGCGGGTGATTATCAAATCACTGTCAGAGGGATTGATGATCTAGGGTTTGAGGGTTTCGATGCCCAGCATGATTTTACCCTGCAGCCGGTAACGCCAACTCCAAAACAGGCGGAACCTTCTGGACTGGAAAAGCCGACACTCGCTCAACCACGGTTCAGTGGGTATGGTATTCATCTACGCTGGACCCAGGTGGTTGGCGCTTGGGCGTATCGATTGTATCTTGCCAGGGATGCCGGGCTTAAGGATGTGATATTCACAAGATTATCCGAAGATACCGGATTTGTTTTGCAACCCCTGCCCCCTGGGCGCTACTTTATCGGTGTTGAGGCACTATCTGCGATTAATGATGAGCGTTCCCGATCCAATATCTACCAAATCGGTATGCCTGCTTGGCGATAGGGCAGAGAGAAGGTAGGGCTTCCATGATAGGTAAAAGATGAGGGATGTTATAAATCGTAATAGTATCGTGACGCGATCCAAAAGATTCTCAGAGCGTACGCGCAGTGCCTTGATAATGTTGCTGTTGACCGGTTTATTGGCGGCCAGTAATTGGCTGTGGCGCTGGGATCTGCTGCTCTATGATCTACAGTTGGGATTCATTTCCAGGCCAGCTGCAGAGGATATCATCATTGTTGCTGTGGATGAGAAGAGCCTGGAAGCCTTGGGACGATGGCCCTGGTCGCGCGAGGTCCACGCGAAACTTGTGGATAGACTCACCCAGGCGGGGGCTAAGGCCATTATCCTGGATATCTTGTTCGCTGAACCCGATCGAAATGATCCTGAATCGGATAATCAATTGATCCAGTCTATCGCCGCCAGTGAACGGGTGTTTATGCCGGTTATCCTGGAGGAGCATCGACAGGGTGGGATGCTGGTGGAGTCTATGCCTATACCCGCGCTGTCGAATGTGGCGGCAGGTTTAGGGCATGTGCATATGGACCTGGATGCCGACGGGATCGCCCGTGGTGTATTTCTCTATGAGGGGTTGGGGCAGGCCTATTGGCCGCACCTGATGCTGGCGGTGCTGAGCTGGCTCGAACCTGGTGAGGTGGGAATGCGCTCCGCGCCCACCAGTCGGCAGGCACCGAATATCCATACAATCAATCGTCATACCCATCGTCTTATCCCTTTCTATGGCCCCGCGGGTCACTATCATCGCTACAGCTACAGCCAGGTACTGGAGGGTGATTTTCTACCCAATCTTTTCCGTGACAAGATTGTAGTGGTTGGTGTCACGGCAACCGGGATTGGCGATGCCTTGCCCACCCCGGTATCCGGCTATGGGGTGCCGATGCCCGGCGTGGAGATCAATGCCAATATTCTGCAGAGCCTGAGGCAGGATCAGGCAATTACACCCGTTGCCTATCTGCCTCATTTACTGGGTAGTGCCCTGATCGTGGTCCTTCCCTTTGTGCTCTATCCCTATTTTCCTACCCGCGCAGCACCCCTCGTGTCGCTGATACTGGTGGTTGTATTTTTTCTATTTACCATAGCGCTGCTGCGCTGGGCCGAGTTTTGGTTTCCACCCTCTGCCGCCTTGTTGGGACTATTGTTGAGCTATCCCTTGTGGAGTTGGCGACGCCTGGATCAGGCAGTACGTTACTTGAACGAACAGCTTGAACGCATGCAGAGTGAGCAGCGTTTGTTGCCGGTGGAACAACCACCCAGTGATATCACCACCGCCATGGAATTCCTTGCCAGGGTGATGCCGCTTCAGGGTTGGGTACTCTACGACGTCGATAGTGGCAAACAAATGCTGCAGTCTGGCTCAACGCTGGGGCCGCCATTGGAATCCCTGACAAAAGGGAGATGGCAGCGATCGGGAGCGGAGCTGTGGACTGAGATTCAGCGACCCGAGTCAGCCTGGCAGTTGGGGTTGGTGTGGCCGAGAAATGAGGTGCCTGTGGGCCACTCGATGAAGCTGGTGGATGAGTTCGCTCTGCAATTTACCCTTGAACCTGAAGCCAATCAGGATGGTGTGCTGGAGCGAGTGGAATTGCGCATGCAGCAGATGAAGGAGACCAATGCCCGCCTGCAGCGCTTCCGTCATCTGATCAGTAATGCGGTGGGACAGATGGATGACGGGCTGATGGTCATCAATGGCCTGGGGCAGGTAGTGATGTCCAATCCTCGAGCCTCCTTCTATCTTGGTCACCCATCTGACCAGGAACTGCTGGGTGAGGATGCCTATCATCTGCTGAGTGTCTTGGAAATTCAGGGTGCTGAGACATGGCAAGAGGTATTCACCAAGGTTTTGCTGCATAAGGAGCCGGTGCGTTTTGAGGCCGTTCGTTCCCCCGATACCGAACTGTTTGTGCAGTTGAAAACCCTACAGGAAGTGGATGCGGAGTTTCCCGGTTTGATAGTCAATCTCTCCTACATCGGGACCTTGAAACGATCTGAACGCACTCGCGCCAAGATGCTGAATTTCCTGTCCCACGATATACGCTCTCCAATCACCTCTCTGCTCTCATTGACCCAGTCCAAACAGCTGTTGGATGGGAATGGAAAAGAGATGGCTGAACAGATTCAGCCATTGGCCCGCCGATCCCTCAAACTGGCGGACAATTTTTTACGCCTGGCGCGGGCCGAGGTTGTAGAGACCGCTTCATTCACCGATACCAATTTCGTTGAGGTGGCGCATAACGCAGCGGACGAGGTCTATGTTCAGGCCAAGGCGAAACAGGTAAAACTGCTGCGTCAATTCAATGAGGATGAAATATGGTTGCGGGGAGACTTGGGATTGCTGGAGCGGGCATTGGTTAACTTACTGGAAAATGCGATTAAATTCTCCCCGCCTGAGGGCCAGGTCACTATGACCCTCTCTATCAAACATTCCCGACTTATATGTGAAATCAAGGATCAGGGCCCAGGCATTCCGGAACACCAGTTAAATGACATATTCATGCCCTTTATGCAGGCTGACTCGAATCAAATAATGCGTAAAAAAGGGGTTGGCTTGGGTCTGAGTTTTGTCAAGGTAGTGGCAGAGAAGCATCATGGCTCGGTAACGGCTGACAACATCGGGAAAGGTGGTGCGGTCTTTACCCTGAATCTTCCATGCGAGGAGAATCCTGCCCCATGACGCGGCTTACCATGGGGTAGGGGTGAGAATTCGGGTTAACCGTGCAGAGGACGTTTGTTTGCGCTAAGGAAAAGCGTGCATAATGGGCGTTTTCGACAGATAATCCGGAGTGAGTGATGCCGCAATACCGTTCCCGTACGACCACCCATGGGCGCAATATGGCTGGCGCCCGCGCCCTTTGGCGGGCCACAGGCATGAAGGACGGCGACTTCGATAAACCGATTATTGCCATCTCCAACTCATTCACCCAGTTCGTACCCGGCCATGTGCATCTGAAAGATCTGGGACAACTGGTTGCCAGGGAGATCGAGGCGGCCGGCGGGGTGGCTAAAGAGTTCAATACCATTGCCGTGGATGACGGTATCGCCATGGGGCATGGGGGAATGCTCTACTCCTTGCCGTCTCGGGACATCATTGCCGATTCAGTGGAGTATATGGTCAACGCGCACTGTGCCGACGCACTGGTCTGTATCTCCAATTGCGACAAGATAACCCCCGGCATGCTGATGGCTGCAATGCGCTTGAATATCCCGACCCTGTTTGTCTCCGGTGGGCCAATGGAAGCGGGTAAGGTTCAGTTGCATGGCAAAGAGCACCATCTGGATCTTGTGGATGCCATGGTTTCAGCAGCCAACCCGGATGAGAGTGATGCAGACGTTGAGAAGATCGAGCGCTCCGCCTGCCCCACCTGTGGCTCATGTTCAGGTATGTTTACCGCCAACTCCATGAACTGCCTGACCGAGGCCCTGGGCCTCTCCTTGCCGGGCAACGGGTCCTTGCTGGCCACCCATGCCGACCGGGAACAGCTCTTTTTGGAGGCGGGGCGTCGTGTCGTCGAGCTGGCACAGCGTTGGTATGAGCAGGATGACGCCAGTGTCCTGCCGCGCAATGTTGCGACCTTCGAGGCCTTTGAAAATGCCATGAGTCTGGATATCGCCATGGGTGGCTCCACCAATACCGTACTCCATCTGCTCGCCGCCGCTTATGAAGGGGAGGTGGATTTCTCCATGGTCGATATCGACCGTTTGAGCCGCAAGGTGCCGAACCTGTGCAAGGTAGCCCCGGCCACGCAGCAGTATCATATGGAGGATGTGCATCGGGCAGGCGGGGTGATCGGTATCCTGGGCGAGCTAGACCGGGCCGGGCTGATACATCGCCATGTGCCGACGGTCTATGCGGCGACCATCGGAGAAGCTATCGATCGCTGGGATATCGTGCGCAGCAATGAGGAGGAGGCGCGTAACCGCTATCTGGCCGCCCCTGGCGGGGTGCCCACTCAAGTGGCCTTCAGCCAGGCATCCCGCTGGCCTGATCTGGATCTCGACAGAGAGCAGGGCTGTATCCGGGATCTGGAACATGCCTACTCCCGGGATGGTGGATTGGCCGTCCTGTATGGCAACCTGGCTGAGCAGGGATGTATCGTCAAGACCGCGGGGGTGGATGAATCCATCCTTAAATTTACCGGGCCGGCACGCATCTTCGAGAGTCAGGATAGTGCGGTTGAAGCGATTCTGAATGATGATATCCAGGCAGGCGATGTGCTGATCATCCGTTATGAGGGGCCGAAAGGGGGGCCGGGCATGCAGGAGATGCTCTACCCCACCAGTTATCTCAAATCAAAGGGGTTGGGTAAGGCATGTGCATTGGTCACTGATGGCCGTTTTTCCGGCGGTACATCAGGACTATCCATAGGCCATTGTTCCCCCGAGGCGGCCGAAGGGGGGAATATCGGTTTGGTGGAGGAGGGTGACTCAATAGAGATCGATATTCCCGGGCGAAGCATACAGATCGCCATCGCTGATGAGATATTGCAACAGAGGCGTGACGCAATGGCTGCAAGAGGCAATCAGGCTTGGCAACCCGTGGGTAGGGAGAGGGTCGTATCTCAGGCCTTGAAGGCGTACGCCGCCTTGGCAACCTCGGCTGCCCGTGGGGCAGTCAGGGATCTCAGCCAACTTGACTAAGCCTGATGCGATCGCTGTTTCTGTTGCTGTTTGTTGCAGGGTGTAGCGGGGGCGACCCGACTGCGACTGATCCAGGATTGATTTTCGAAGATGGATTCGAGAATTCAGTGGATGAGGTGGATATCCTTGCGGAAGGGGGTACCATGGTTCGCGGATTCGATGCCTGGTTGAAGATATCACCCAAGCTAACGACTCTGCGACCTCGCAATCTGTCTGATTATGCATACCATGATTGTGCAGAAATGGTGGCCTGGTTTCACGCTGTTACCGGTGATGACAATCTTATAACAATGCATAGCGGGCTGACCTGCCAGGTATACGAGGAACCCAGATTCAAGTTTGAAAATGGTCGTTGGCTGTTAGCGGACCGAAGCGAAGGTTCTTACTACTATCGAATCTGGAAGCATAACAATTAATCAAATATTACTATAATTTTAATTATTACAATCAGTTGGTTGCCCCCTGCGGTGCCAGACTAAGATCCCGCATAAGGGGACGAACTTCCGGAGACGAATGGTGTATTTTGATCTCAAGCGGTGTTATCTGTTTACTCACTTGGACGATAGTCAGTTCGAACAGATTGAAAAGATGGCCCATGAACTAAGGCTTAGGGATGGTCAGCTCTTTTTCCAGTCCGGCGATCCAGCCACCCATTTTTTTCTCGTCATTCAGGGACAGATAAAACTGACACGACTCTCCATGCAGGGACAGGAGAAGGTTATCGAGATAATCTCACCGGGACAGACCTTTGCTGAGGCATTGATGTTTGGTGAGCACCCGGAATACCCGGTGAATGCTGTTGCCATTGGCGATACCTACCTGTTGAGTTTTGAGGCCGCTCAATTTCTGGAAATTCTGCGGGGGTCCATCGATACCTGTTTCAGATTGATGGGGGATATGAGCCACCGGTTGAAAAATCTGATTCGTGAGATCGATGAGTTGACCCTGCAAAGTGCCAGTTGTCGGGTCGCCAGTTTCTTATGGAAGAGATGGCAGGCCAGCGCGGATGGTGGCATCGGTTTTGAACTTCAGGCACCAAAGGGGGTGATCGCTTCCAGGCTTTCGGTGACACCGGAGACCTTCTCCCGCATTCTGCACAATTTCACCGATCAGGGGCTGATTCGTGTCGATGGCGGCCGGGTGGAGGTGCTGGACGAAGGTGGATTACTCGACTTTGCCGATATTACGGGCAGGATCAACCGGGAAATCTCCTCCACTTGAGTCTGATAGGCCCATGAGTCCCCTCGAATTTTACTCAGATTGAGGTATTCCTGCTGTTTGCCGGGTATACTCTCCCCCCTTGACGAATAATCAACCCTTTTTATAGATAGTGATGAAGGATAGTTTCCCATTTCCGGTAGCCCGAATCGGCCTCATTGGTGGTGGCCAGTTAGGGCGTATGATGGTCAAGGCGGCAAAACGTCTGGGCTGTACTTGTGTGGTCCTCGACCCCTATCCCCGCTCACCTGCCGGACAGGTTGCCGGGCATCAGATAATCGGCGGATATCACGATCCGGCAAAACTGCGTGAGTTGGCGGAATCCTGTGATGTGGTGACCTTCGAGTTGGAGAATATCGATACCGAGACCCTGGCTCAGCTGCAGCGTGAGGGGCATGTTATCCATCCAGCCCCGGCCCTGCTCTCGGTGTTGCAGGATAAGCTGACCCAAAAGCAGTTTCTGGAGCAGCATGGTATCCCCACGGCAGAGTTTGTGGAGATGCCGGAGCCTGAACTGCAAGCCTTTGAATCTTTTGGTTTTCCGCTGGTACAAAAGGCGCGTCGCGGTGGTTATGACGGGCGTGGTGTGGCGGTGATGCCGAATGCAGAGGATTTTGAAAAGCATCTCCCGGTGGCCTCATTAGTGGAGCGATTCGTGCAGGCCAAGAAGGAGTTGGCGGTCATGGTCGCCCGCAATCAGGAAGGGGAGTGTATCGCCTATCCAACAGTTGAGATGTGTTTCCGACCCGGGGAAAATGTTCTCGATCTGCTGCTATGCCCCGCCGCAGTGAGCGCGGAGGTTGCCGCGGCGGCAGAGGCGCTGGCGATGCGCACCATCGATGCACTGCGGGGTGTGGGCGTATTTGGTGTGGAGATGTTTCTCACCCAGGATGACCAGTTGCTGGTGAATGAAATCGCACCACGTACCCACAACTCAGGCCACCATACTATCGAGGCCTGCATCACCGATCAGTTTGAACAGCATCTGCGGGCCATTTTGGGATTACCCCTGGGGGCCACCGACCTTTTATCACCCGCGGCGATGATCAATCTGCTCGGTGATTCAGCAGCTCGTGGCAGGCCGGTTATAGAGGGTATGGCCGCCGCCCTCGGGATAGAGGGGGTCTGTCTGCATCTGTATGGCAAGGCGGAAGTGACCCCCTACCGCAAGATGGGGCATGTCACCGTACTCGATCCGGATCTGGATGCGGCCAGGCGTAAGGCGGAACAGGTACGGGATCTGATTAAAATAACTGGAGAACAGCAGCCATGAACCAACCAGTTGTGGGCATTATCATGGGAAGTGATTCCGATCTTCCCGTCATGCAGGAGGCGGCAAAGGTGCTGCAGGAACTGCAGGTTCCCTACGAGATGACCATCGTTTCGGCCCATCGTACCCCCAGCCGGCTCTATGAATATGCCCAACAGGCCGCGGACAGGGGGCTCCAGGTGATCATTGCCGGTGCGGGGGGTGCCGCCCACCTCCCCGGTATGGTCGCTTCGCTTTCGCCCCTACCGGTAGTCGGCGTGCCAGTGAAGACCTCCGCCCTGAGTGGCGAGGATTCGCTGCTCTCCATCGTGCAGATGCCGCCAGGCGTACCGGTGGCCACCGTCGCCATCAATGGCGCCCGAAATGCGGGTATTCTGGCGGCGCAGATCCTCAGCACCGCCCAGCCCGAGCTGCGCCAACGCATCATCGACTTCAAGCAGGCCCTGGAAGCGATGGTGATGTCCAAGGTCGAGGCGATGGCGTCGCGGCAGGAAGATTAAAAAGTCCGCAAATGAACGCTAATGAACGCAAATGTGCGAAATATTTTAAGTGATTTGAGTTCGGGTATTTTCGTGATTTATATGTAAAAGGTTACTGGATTCGAGACGATCGGACAGGCTCTCGCATCCCTCCAATCCTGCTCCTGGTTTCCTCGATCCAACGTGGAAACCCATGCCTTGTCACGTCGATTCGTATATCAATGATCAGTTGTAGGGCGGAGCAGGGCCGCACCCTACACCTGGAAGGGATGGTGATGTCCAAGGTCGAGGCGATGGCGTCGCGGCAGGAAGATTAAAAGTCCGCAAATGAACGCGAATAAACGCAAATGTAAGAATATTGCCTTTATAGCTGTTCGTCTCCAGCCCGCCAAGCGCATTATCTTGAAATCACATATCTACCCGGTTCAAACCAACTAAAGAAATATTCCGCACACATTTGCGTTCATTAGCGTTCATTTGAGGACACTCTTCTTTCTTCCGGTTACCTCGCTCCCTCGCAGGAATCCATAGCCTGTCCAATTAATTCCTATAGGCACATTGGTGCCTTATTGGTGCTCGTATATTGGTACGGCAAGCCGCACCCTACATTTATCTTGAACATTTGCGTTTATTCGCGTTCATTTGCGGACTATCCTCTTCAATAGCCCCCTATTCAGGTTGAAATAGGGGGATTCCTCCCCCATCTGAAGGGTATTGAATCAGTTTTCGGAGTATTTCCCATGCGAATGGACCGTTTGACCAGTAAATTCCAGATGGCGCTGGCGGATGCCCAGAGCCTGGCTGTTGGACGTGATCACCAGTTCATCGAGCCGGTGCATCTGATGATCGCCCTGCTGGATCAGGATGGGGGCACGATTCGCCATCTGCTTACCCAGTCCGATGTCAACGTCAACCAGTTGCGAACCAGCCTGAGCGCCGCCATGGAACGGCTGCCCAGCGTCCAGGGTGCGGCGGGTGATCTGCATATCTCCAATGATCTGGGACGGCTGCTGAACCAGACCGACAAGCTGGCGCAACAGCGCAAGGACCAATATATCTCCAGCGAACTTTTCGTCCTCGCGGCAGTCGAGGACAAGGGCGAACTGGGCGAGGTGTTGCGCAATGCGGGAGGATCCAGAGAGGCCCTGGAGCAGAGCATCGAAAAGCTGCGTGGCGGACAGAGCGTGGATGATCCGAATGCGGAGGATCAACGCCAGGCATTGGAGAAGTACACCATCGATCTCACCGAGCGCGCGGAGCAGGGCAAACTGGACCCTGTGATCGGGCGTGACGATGAGATACGTCGCACCATTCAGGTGCTGCAGCGCCGTACCAAGAACAACCCGGTACTGATCGGCGAGCCCGGAGTGGGCAAGACCGCCATCGTGGAGGGGCTGGCGCAGCGCATTATCAACGGCGAGGTGCCGGAGGGACTGAAGAGCAAACGGCTGCTCTCCCTCGACATGGGCGCCCTGATCGCCGGGGCCAAGTTTCGTGGTGAGTTCGAGGAGCGCCTGAAGGCGGTACTCAACGATCTGGCCAAACAGGAGGGGCAGATCATTCTCTTCATCGATGAGCTGCATACCATGGTCGGCGCCGGCAAGGCGGAGGGCTCCATGGATGCGGGGAATATGCTGAAACCCGCCCTGGCCCGGGGTGAACTCCACTGTGTCGGGGCCACCACCCTGGATGAATATCGCAAATATCTGGAGAAGGATGCGGCCCTGGAGCGCCGTTTCCAGAAGGTTCTGGTGGAAGAGCCCAGCGTGGAAGATACCATTGCCATCCTGCGCGGCCTCAAAGAACGCTACGAGGTCCACCATGGCGTGGATGTCACCGATCCCGCGATCGTGGCCGCGGCAACCCTCTCCCATCGCTATATCAGCGACCGCCAACTGCCGGACAAGGCCATCGACCTGGTGGATGAGGCGGCCTCTCAGATCCGCATGGAGATCGACTCCAAGCCGGAGGAGATGGATCGGCTCGAACGGCGCCTGATTCAGTTCAAGATAGAGCGTGAGGCCCTCAACAAGGAGTCCGATGAGGCCTCGAAAAAGCGTCTGGCTGAACTCGAGGCGCAGATCGATCGCCTGGAACGGGAGTTCTCCGATCTGGAAGAGATCTGGAAATCGGAAAAGGCGGCGCTGCAGGGCACCACCCACATCAAAGAGTCCCTGGAAGAGGCCAGGCTCGAGCTCGAGACGGCTCGCAGGGCCGGCGATCTGGCGCGCATGTCGGAGCTGCAATATGGCCGTATTCCCGAGCTGGAGCGACAGCTCGACATGGCGACCCAGGCCGAGATGCAGGAGATGAAGCTGCTGCGCAACAAGGTCTCGGAAGAGGAGATCGCCGATGTGGTCTCCAAGTGGACCGGGATTCCCGTCTCCAAGATGCTGGAGGGGGAGCGGGACAAGCTGCTGCGCATGGAAGAGGAGCTGGGCAGACGGGTGATCGGCCAGGAGGAGGGGGTACGCGCGGTGAGCGATGCCATCCGCCGCTCCCGGGCCGGGCTCTCCGATCCCAATCAACCCAACGGCTCGTTTCTCTTTCTCGGTCCCACCGGTGTGGGCAAGACCGAGCTGTGCAAGGCATTGGCGGAGTTCCTCTTCGATACCGAGGAGGCGATGGTGCGCATCGATATGTCGGAGTTCATGGAGAAGCACTCGGTAGCGCGGCTGATAGGTGCGCCCCCCGGCTATGTCGGTTATGAAGAGGGCGGCTATCTGACCGAAGCGGTCCGCCGTAGACCCTACTCGGTACTGCTGCTGGATGAGGTGGAGAAGGCCCATCCCGATGTCTTCAATGTATTGTTACAGGTGCTCGATGACGGACGTCTCACCGACGGGCAGGGACGCACGGTCGATTTCCGTAACACAGTGATCGTGATGACCTCCAACCTGGGCTCCCAGGTGATCCAGGATATGACCGGTGAGGAGCACTATCAGGAGATGAAGGCGGCGGTGATGGAGACGGTGCGGCAGAATTTCCGTCCCGAATTCATCAACCGGCTGGATGAGATCGTGGTCTTCCACCCCCTGGCCAGCGAGCAGATCCGCGCCATTGCAAGGATCCAGATCGACTACCTGCACAAGCGGCTCTCGGAACACGATATGGGGCTGGTGATCACCGATACGGCCCTCGACCGCCTGGGCGAGGCGGGATTCGATCCGGTGTATGGCGCACGGCCCCTGAAACGGGCGATCCGTCAGCAGTTGGAGAACCCCCTGGCCCAGGAGATCCTGGCGGGTCGATTTGGACCTGGGGATACCATCGAGGTCGATAGTATTGAGGGTGGTCTTACTTTTAGTAAAGTTAAACAGGATACCGCTGCATAATTCTTTAGGGTGCGGCATGCCGTACGTACCTCACTCAGTACTGTTTATAGTTAATTCGTTCGCAAGTGAACGTATATATTTGCAGAGCACCGCATACAATACATATCCTAAAGTGTGGATATTGTAAGCAGTGATTAAAGAACTGAGATAAATTGACCCTAACATAATCAGATATCGCGTCTCATCAGGCTCTCTATATGTGCTTGTATGATATCTCTTTGTGTGAATTGACTAGCATACGGGGCACATTGTACAACCATTGTCAGGGTACATTGGATTAATGCTGTCGAAGTCATTGGGAATGATTCTAATATACTTTTTGTACGTTTAAATGCGTGTAATAGAAATATAAAAAAAATTTAAGCATGTTTGGTTGCGATATCATTCAAATATAAAAGTATCTACTTAAGTGGGATTTTGATCATTATCTTCAGACTCTGGATCGAGCAAGACAATACAGATGACTGGGACTAGAGAATTACTTTTGAAATGGCAATTATGCAAATCAGTTAAACTGTGTATAGACCAAAATAGTATTGTAATAAGAAATAATTTCGATATCAGGAGAATTCATGAGTAAGCGGGTAATGATGCTTTCTGTGTTTGTCGCAATCTTTGCGCTCTCTGGTTTTTCAGGACTGATTTATGAAGCAATATGGTCCCACTATCTGAAGTTGTTCCTTGGTCACTCTTCCTATGCGCAGGTGCTGGTACTTGCCATTTTTATGGGCGGTATGGCTATCGGGTCGGCGCTAGCAGCAAAGCTGAGCAATCGCTTAACCAATCTTATCTTATGGTATGGGGTTGTTGAAGGAATCATAGGTTTATTGGGACTTGTTTTTCATTCGATGTTTGTGGCAGTGCAAAGTACCGCTTTTGAGAGTATCTTCCCGAGTTTTGAATCCACGTGGCTGGTTCATACGGTAAAGTGGAGTATCGGCAGTCTCATGATACTGCCTCAATCCATATTACTGGGTGCCACTTTCCCTCTGTTGACGGCAGGCTTAATCCGGCGTTTTCCGGGAAATTCAGGTAAGACTCTCGCCACCCTGTATTTCGTAAATAGTTTTGGGGCCGCCATCGGTGTCCTGACTAATGCCTTTGTTTTAATACCTAACATTGGCCTGCCGGGAGCTGTACTCTCAGCCGGATTGATCAATATCTCCCTTTCAATGGTTGTCTACTTCCTGTCTAAGAATGATTATTACCCATCTCCAAAACCGACCTTTGTTACGGCTGTGCCTTCTATTACCAACTCTGTGCACAATTATCTATTGGTGATTGCAGCCTTTACTGGTTTAGCATCATTTATGTATGAGATCGGTTGGATACGGATGCTGACCATGGTGCTAGGTGGTTCAACTCATTCATTTGAGATTATGTTGAGTGCATTTATCCTAGGACTCGCTATTGGTGGGTTTTGGATAAGAAAAAAAATTGATCGTTTCGATAACCCGTTATTGGTGTTGGGCCTTATACAGTTAGTCATGGGTACGTTTGCCGTCTTGACTATCCCGCTCTACAACTATACCTATGAGCTTATGGGATTAATCGTCGAAACATTAAAGACCAATGACAGTGGATACTTACTGTATACGTTTTTCAGTTATGGTGTCTCCTTGATCATCATGCTGCCAGCTACGATCTGTGCAGGTACAACACTACCTCTAGCTACCTTCATTATGCTGAAGGGAAAAGCAGGTGACTCAGCAATCGGTAAAATTTATGCATGGAATACCTTGGGAAGTATACTAGGAGTGATTTTGGCAATACAATTGGTAATGCCACTGATAGGATTAAAGTGGGTTATTGGCGTTGGTGCAATAGTCGATGTATTGCTCGGACTGTATATTATTCATCGCGCTAAAATCTCGTTGAACAAGTACAAACCACAACTCGCTTTGGTAACCATATGCCTCACCATTATTCTCACCATACCATTTGTTGGATTAGATACCCAGAAAATGGCCTCAGGAGTTTATCGTTATGGTAAAGCGGCGATGTCTTTGGGTGATATCATATTCCATAAAGACGGGAAAGCATCAACCGTTGCTGTTAGGGTTGTCGGAAATAAAGTTACATTGCTAAACAACGGAAAGCCAGATGCTGCACTAATTCTGAATAGTGATGCTGATGATAACAAGATCAGCGCTACTGGTGATGAGCCTACAATGGTGCTTGCAGGTACGTTGCCCTATATATACAGGCCAAACGCATCAAGTATCGCAAATATTGGTCTAGGGTCAGGTTTGACTGCTCATGTATTGCTTCACAATAAAGAACTGGAACGACTAGATACGATTGAGATCGAACATGCGGTTTATGAAGCTGCAGAATATTTTCGACCTAGAGTGGATAATCTATACAATGACACTAGAAGCCAAGTTATTATAGAAGATGCAAAGACCTACTTCGCAACCTCAGGTAACAAGTACGACGTTATTGTCTCTGAACCGTCAAATCCGTGGGTAAGTGGTGTATCAGGACTGTTTAGCGCCGAATTCTACCGTGAAGTGAAGCGTTATTTAAAGCCAAATGGTGTGTTGGTGCAGTGGGTGCAACTTTACGAAATTTCACCAGAACTTGTTGCGACAGTCTACTTGGCCTTGAAAGAGAACTTCGATGATATCCACTTATACCAAATCGCTGCATCAGATATCGCGATAGTTGCAGGTATGGGGACTCTGGAAGCGGACTACAAAATTCCTTTCAAGCATGAAGGACTAAAGAACGAACTCGATAAGGTCCATATTAAGCAGTATTCCGATTTAGCGTTCCGTAAACTTGCCGGAAAAAAAGAACTTGATATTATTTTTTCTTCGTTAACTATTAATCCCAATTCTGACTACTTTCCTATTCTGGATATCGGGGCCACTAAAACCCGTTTTAAAAAAACTGATGCTCGATCAATATATATGTTTTATGTAACTAAAGCACTAAATCGTCTTCTTGATGAAACAACGCCTCCCATTAGAGATGTAACAGAAGCCCCATCAATTGAAGCCACCCATTTAATAAATGAAAAAAGGGAATTCCATCGCCTGCTCAATAATTATAGTGAGAGCCGTACTCTTCCATTAATCACCACAACGTTAGCGGAGGGGACAGCTAAAAAGCTGACTGAAATTATTATTTATTGTAAATCAAGTCAAGAAGGGAAGTTGGCAGAAGAAATAAGTAATCAGATAATAGGTTATGTGCAATGGGCGTATGACTATTCTTCGTCAGAAGAGATGGAGCGGCTCTATGAGCAGTTGAGTGTGTGCAGGTCTAAGTTGAGTAGGGATGGTGTCTTATGGCTAGGCGCCCTTCAGGCATGGCTTGATGATGACTTATCGGGAGTAATGGAGCTAACCAAGAAATACTTGGATAATCAGCAAGCGATTGATACATCAGCTGACAAGCATCTTCTTCTCTACAACATTGTCAGCCACATCAAAAAAGGTACTGGTGCAGACGTTTATAAGTACAATGCGAAAGTTGCACCGGAACTATTCAGTGATCTTGAGCTTAGAGGGTTAATTAACCACTTTGATCCATCTCTAATTCAAAATCAATGATGCCTCACGGATGAATGTAATAATACGTCAGTTTAACAGGATTTGTCATATTATTGGTTTTTACTATCAACCATAGGGCCGGTGTAATCTTCATGTGTATTTATATACAGATGTTTAACGAGCGCTCAACTCAAGATAGCTGTTGTGTAAACGCTCGGTGGCATCCATCAACGCGTCGAGGCTGCCGTTGTTTTCGATGATATCGTCCGCACCTTGAAGGCGGGTTTGGCGGTCGACCTGGCTCGTCATGATCTGTTCAACCTGATTCCTTGATAGTTGGTCACGGTTGAGTACCCGTTCAATCTGTCGCGACTCCTCACAGTCCACTACCAAAACCCGATCGGCAAGTGACGTCTGTCCAGCTTCGAACAGTAGTGGAATTACCAGCACTGCATAAGGGGCAGTTTGGTTTGCAATCCAGTCCTCCATCGCCTTTCTGATACGTGGGTGCAGGATCTCTTCCAGACGGCGGCGTTGTTGTGGGTCGTCGAACACGATCTTGCGCAAAGCTGATCGGTCCAAGGCTCCATTGGCATCCACTAGTTCATCACCGAAGGTGGCTTGAATCTCTAGCAATGCGGGTGAGCCCGGTTTGACCAGTTTATGGGCAAGCAGATCGGCATCGATAACCGGAACGCCCAAGGACTCCAGATGGGAGGAGACAGCACTCTTCCCGCTGCCTATACCCCCTGTCAGGGCTACGACCAGCATCACATCATGCCGGACCAACGCAGATAGGCATTGTTAATCTGCTCTCCCCACATCAGGCTGATCCAACCGGCGGCTGCCAGATAGGGGCCGAAGGGGATGGGAATATTGCGATCTCGTCCACGTACCACGATCAGCAGGATGCCGACGACAGCGCCAACCAAGGCGGAGAGCAGGATGATCTGCGGTAGATAGTGCCAACCCAGCCAGGCCCCAAGCATTGCCAACAGTTTGAAATCACCATACCCCATGCCCTCCTTGCCGGTGAGTCGTTTGAAGAGCTGGTAGACACTCCATAGAGAGAGGTAACCGGCCGCAGCCCCGATGATAGCGGTGCTGGTATCGGTAAAAACACCCCCAAGACTCAACAGCAGTCCCAACCAAAGAAAGGGGAGAGTGATATTGTCGGGGAGCAACTGGACATCGAAATCGATCACGCTGAGGGCAATCAGGGCCCAGGTCAGTAACAGCGCCGCAAGGGTCGCCCAGGTGAAACCGAAATGGATTGCCACCACCAAAGAGAGTATTGCGGTGACGGCTTCAATAACTGGGTATCTGGGGCTGATTGAGGTATTGCACTGGGAGCAGCGGCCTTTAAGCATCAGCCAACTGACAATAGGGATATTCTCCCAGGGACGTATCTTGTGGCCGCACTTCGGACAGTGGGAAGCAGGACGGTTGAGGTTGTACGGAGGTGTTTCCTGTTCGCTGAAAGTGCCTTCAAGTTCCTGACAATCTCTGCGCCACTGCTGTTCCATCATCTGTGGCAGACGATGGATAACTACATTGAGAAAACTCCCTACCACCAGGCCGATTAAGATGACACAAAGCAGGAAAGCCCAATGGTTTTGTTGAAGGAATTCGAATAGTAACACTGATTGAGCTTAGCTTATTGTAATTGATATTTTACCTACAAATGTTAAATAACAGCGGCCATCTTGAATATTGGAAGATACATGGCAACCACCAAAGTGCCGATCAGGACACCAAGTATAACCATAATGATGGGTTCCATGAGGCTGCTCATGGCATCCACCGCATTATCAACCTGCTCTTCATAGAAGTCCGCAACCTTGTTAAGCATGTCATCAAGGGCACCAGATTCCTCACCGATGGCGACCATCTGTATAACCATGTTGGGGAATAGATTACGCTGTTTCATGGCAAGCTGTAGTGACTGGCCGGTTGCGACATCTTCACGCATCCGCAGCACAGCATCGCTATAGACCACATTGCCAGTGGCTCCGGCAACTGAATCGAGGGCTTCCACCAACGGCACACCAGCGGCGGACATGGTCGATAGAGTTCGGGAAAAGCGGGCAATGGCTGACTTATCCAGAACCATCCCTATGACGGGCAGTTTGAGCAGGGTGCGATCGATTGCATGCCTAAATTTTCGTGATCTTTTCCACGTATATATAAATAGATAGATGGTGCCCATAATTCCGAAAAGCATTGCCCACCACCAGTCGCGGACGAATTCAGACAGATTGACAACAAAACGGGTCAGGGCCGGAAGATCTGCGCCGAAACTAGAGAAGAGTGATTCAAATTGGGGGATGACAAAGATTAAAAGGATGGTTGTGACCAATATAGCAGCGATGATAACCGCAGCTGGGTAAAACATGGCCTTTTTGATCTTGCCTTTTATCGATTCCGTTTTTTCCTTATAGGTGGCAATCTTGTGGAGTAGTGATTCAAGAACACCGGCATGCTCACCGGCTCGAACCAGGTTCACAAAGAGGTCCTCAAAATGGAGCGGGTGCTTCTTCAAGGCGTCGGCCAGGGCGGTACCTCCCTCCACATCGGCCTTGATTGTGAGGATCAGTTCCTGCATCGAGGGATTGTCATGTCCCCGTCCGACGATGTCGAAGGCCTGCACCATGGGTACGCCCGCCGCCATCATGGTAGCCAGCTGGCGGCTGAAGACAGTGACATCGGCGCTGGTGATCTTCTGCTTGGTGAGTACTAAATTGGTAGGTTTTTTCCTCACCTTGAGGGGGGTGACACCCTGTCGCCGCAGATCGGCCTTAATCATATTGACGTCCGTGCCACGGCTCTCGCCACTCAGACGGGAACCCTTCTTGTCCGTACCTTCCCATTTATAGAGGTGGGATTTTACCTTTGCTTTCTTTCTTGGAGGTGCCATGGGTTAGTCCTTGGTTACCCGGTTGAGTTCTTGGAGGCTGGTGATCCCCTGCATGACCTTGCGTAGTCCGGATCTGCGGAGGTTGTCTACCCCCTCCTTATTAGCCTGATCTTCAAGTTGTATCGAGGTGCCACCCTCCATAATGAGCTTGCCCATGGTTTCGGAGACGGGCATCACCTGAAATATACCAACACGTCCCTTATACCCGCCGGTACACATGTCACATCCTACAGGTTTGTATATAGTGAAATCGGTTTTTATGTCAGCTTCCGTAAAGCCCTCCTCGAGCAGGGCCTCCCTAGGGAGATCCTCTGGGGCCTTGCAGTGTTCACACAATCGCCTGGCAAGACGTTGGGCCATGATCAGGAGGACCGACGAGGCGATATTGAAGGGGGGTACACCCATGTTGGCGAGACGGGTCAGGGTCTGTGGGGCATCGTTGGTGTGCAGGGTGGAGAGCACCAGGTGGCCGGTCTGGGCTGCCTTTACGGCGATCTCAGCCGTTTCCAGGTCACGAATCTCACCTACCATGACGATATCCGGGTCCTGACGCAGAAAGGCCCGCAAGGCCTCGGCAAATGTCAGGCCGGTCTTGACGTTGGTATTGACCTGGTTGATGCCCGGTACCTGTATCTCCACGGGATCTTCGGCGGTGGAGATATTGACCTCCGATTTATTCAGCATATTCAAAGCGGTGTAGAGGCTTACCGTCTTACCGCTACCGGTGGGTCCGGTGACTAAGATCATCCCGTAGGGTTTATTGATGGCATTAAGGAACATCTCTTGCTGATCTTCCTCAAATCCTAGTGCCTCAATACCCAACTGCGCACTGGTGGGATCGAGAATACGCAAAACAATCTTTTCACCATATAGTGTGGGGCAGGTATTTACACGGAAATCGATGGCACGGGACTTGGACAGTTGCATCTTGATGCGCCCATCCTGGGGAACCCGTTTCTCAGCGATATTCATCCTTGACATGACCTTGATACGACTGGACAGGCGGTTCGCCAGATTGGAGGGAGGTGTAGCCACCTCGCGCAGAATACCGTCCTGACGATAGCGTACCCGATAGGTGTATTCATAGGGTTCGAAGTGGATATCCGAGACCCCCTGTTTTATCGCATCCAGCAACAACTTGTTGATATATCGGACGACCGGCGCCTCGTCCACGTCCAGTTTGGACTCGTCGCTTTCGAGCTCCTCCTCGCCGCCGCTGATGTCCAGGTTGTCCAGGTCCGCGTCCAGCAGGTCGTCCATGCTGGTTTCCTGGGCCTCCATGACCTTGTTGATGATGCGGGCGAGCTTGTCCTCTTCCACCAGGATCGCTTCGGAGGCGAGGCCGGTATTGAAACGTATCTCATCCAGACCCTGGTGATTGGTGGGATCGGAAACTGCGAGAAAAAGCCGGTTGCCCCGTCTGAAGATTGGCAGGGCATGGTGGGCGCGAACCAGTTTTTCTCCTACCGCATCGGTCGGTATGACGCCGGGATCGATTACATCCAGATCGAAAATGGGTACGCCGAACCCTCGCGAAGCGGATATCGCGATGTCGATGCTTTGCAGAATGGCGTTCTCCACCAGGTAGGAGACAAAAGGCACCTTTTTCTTCAACGCCTCCGCGAAAGCCGATTCCGCTTCCACTTCACCGATCAATCTATCCTGTATGAGACAGCGTGCAAGACCGCTCAGATTTACTTTAGGGTTCGTCGTGGCCATTCTTAACGTTTATTGACAATCAACAATATCCTGATATGTCGGCAAGCTTACTGGATTATTGAGACAGTTTCGAAAATTTCGTCTGAAGATCAATAAGAAAGCTGTAAAATACTAAAGCGAGTATGCCTGTAAAGTGGATTTTGTTTGTAAACTGTAGTGAACAAGTTATTGATAGTAAAGTAATATAGCCTTGAATGGGTATGGAATCAATGTCATGGGTTGCACAACCGCAGGTTCTTCTGAAATCTTTCACTGATAGCTGATCAAATGCTTGCATTAGATCCTTTGTTATCGAGATTTAGGAATATCGATTGCGAGAATAGTAGATGGTTGCTGGATACGCCGTTCGTTATTGGCGCAAAACTAGTGAGGGGATGGTCAGGGTCAACACAGAGGAATCACCCTTCGGTGATTCCTGGTGTTGGGATTAGATTCTATGTGAGTTTGCATTTTAGTTAGTGAATCCAGTGTTTGACCTGCCGCAACCAGCACCGGAAGACTGTATGGTCCAGAGCAATGATTCGTTGGTGGGATTGGGCGTCATCGTAACAGTACAATTTCCTACTTCGCTAGTACCTGTAATCGTAATAACAGTAGCTGCGACTGTTGGGGCGGCTGACATGTAGGATGTTTGTGTATTAGCGATAGCAAAGCCATCAGGCAGATAACCAGCAGCTTCGAGTGATATGTCTGTTTGGCACTCTGGATAACTTGTATCTTGCTTATCATTGATGCATTCACCCAAGGCTACCTGTATTGCTCGGACGGCAGATACATTCTCCACCCACTTGGTACGGGATGCATAATCACGATATTGCGGAATGACAATAGCGGCCAGGATGCCGATGATAGCGACCACAATCATGAGTTCGATGAGGGTGAAACCTGATTGTCTACGCATTTTAAAAACTCCTGATTGTTTCCTGATTGGATTTGTACAAAAAATGTTGCACTTTCAGTTGCTGTCGCCACAAACAAGAGTGGTTAGTGTTTGGATAGTGAGGAGCCACCTTCCGGTGGCTCCTCGTCTCGTGTAGCCGTCAGATTCTCTGTTGTGAACCTGATGTAGGTGACAACTAGTTGTTAAAACCGGTGTTCGATCTGCCACAACCAGCGCCGGAAGACTGTATAGTCCAAAGCACTGCTTCGGTGGTGGCATTCGGTGTCATCGTGATAGTACAGCTTCCCACTTCACTGGTACCTACGAGAGTAATTACATTACCAGCGACTGTTGGGGCAGCAGACATGTAGGATGTCTGTGTATTAGCGATAACAAATCCTTCAGGCAGATAGCCGGCAGCTTCCAGTGTTACGTCAGTTTGACAATCAGCATGACCCACGTCTTGCTTGTCGTTGGCGCATTCGCCAATGGCTACCTGTACTGCGCGCACGGCAGATACGTTATTAGCCCACTTGGTACGTGAGGCATAATCACGATACTGAGGAATGACGATGGCGGCCAGGATGCCGATGATGGCGACCACGATCATGAGTTCGATAAGGGTGAAACCAGACTGTTTACGCATTTTTAATACTCCTGATTGATTGCTGACTTGGCCAGCGCAAATTAAGTTGTTGCAGGTTGTACTTGGCTCTTTCGGCCGTGTTTCCGACATCTTTAGGAAAAACGGAACCGGGTTGTCTTACCTCACGCAAGCATAGTGCCAACTTTGCGGATTGAGGCGTGGAACAGCGCTTGCTCATGGCCTGATCTGTTGCAGATGAGAGCTATTTCATATCCGGTTACAGGTGGGTGTGGGATAGATGTAAGACCAATAAAAAATCTTTTAAATCAGTATTTTGTCATGATCATTAAGGGGTGAGATTTGGCTAAAGTTGAATTGCCTTGGTTCCTGTCTTTCTGCTACTCATCTGATTGCTTCAATCGTGCATGTGACCCTGTCTTGTTATTTCTTTGGGAATGGAAGTATGGATAGGGCCGAGGGGGGGCCAGGTGGTTATTGTCAAAAAGTGACAATCCTCGTCACTTTAAGCTTGGATATCACCTCTCTTTTGTGATCTGCCTCACGCAAATAGCGATTAAGTGATGGCCAAGTGTGATGAAGTCGCCTGAGCTAAAGGTGAAACTTTGTTACATGGCCAATCGGATAGGGAGTCAATGCTGTTCTTATTCGATACCGAATTTTTCCAGTCGGTAGCGAAGGGAGCGGAGGGTCATGCCGAGCTTTTTTGCTGCCGCTGTGCGGTTCCAGCGGGTCTCTTCAAGGGCCTTCACGATGGCATCCCGTTCCACCTGCTCCATCTTGTCACCCAAGGGTCGGTCGGAGGATGCGCTGGCTTGGCTGGCCTTTGCCTGGTGGTTTTCGGGCAGATGCAGATCTTCGGCGAGAAGTTCCGATCCCTCGAGCAGGGTGACGGAGCGTTCGAGTATGTTTTCCAGCTCGCGGATATTGCCCGGGAAACTGTAGGCCTTGAGTTTCTTCAAGGCGGATGAGGAGAGCTTTGACTTTTTGTTCCCGCTATCCCGGGCCATGCGGGTGAGGAAGTGCTGGGCCAGCAGGGGGATGTCTTCGCTTCTCTCCCTCAATGGCGGCAGGGGCAGTTCGATGACGTTGATGCGATAGAAGAGGTCCTGCCTGAATTCGCCGTTTTCCACCAGTTCGGCAAGGTCCCTGTGGGTGGCGCTGATGATGCGCACATCCATGGGGATCTCCTCCTGGCTGCCCACGGATCGAACCTGTTTCTCCTGGATCGCGCGCAACAGCTTGACCTGCATGTGCAGGGGCAGATCGGCGATCTCATCCAGGAACAGGGTGCCCCCATCCGCGCTGAGAAACAGCCCCTTGTGATCACTGCTGGCACCGGTGAAGCTCCCCTTTTTGTGCCCGAAGAGCTCACTCTCCATGAGTTCATGGGGAATCGCGCCACAGTTGACCGCCACGAAGGGGTGCTCGGCACGGGGACCCAGCTGGTGAATCTGCCGGGCAGCCAACTCCTTTCCGGTACCCGATTCACCGCTGATGTAGACCGGGGCCTGGCTACGGGCCAGTTTGCCGATCAGCCCCCGAACCCGCTTCATGGGCGGTGAATTGCCCAGCATCGGGGAGTGTTCGCCACCAGGTGTTTTATCGGGCGATGCCGTCTGCGCCGTCTGCTTACCCAGACTGATCGCCTGCTGCACCAGCTTACGCAGCATTTCCAGGTCGACAGGTTTGGATACAAAGTCGAATGCTCCCGCCTTCAGGGCCTCGATGGCTGACTCCATGTTCCCGTGGGCGGTGATCATGGCCACCGGCAGTTGCGGATAGGTCTGGTTGATATGCCTGACCAGGTCGATGCCGTTGCCGTCAGGCAGGCGCATGTCGGATAGGCAGAGATCGAATGCCTGCTCGGTGAGTATTTTTCGCGCGCTTGCCAGGTCAAACACAGAGTGAGCGTCGATCCCCATGCGAATCAGGGTGATTTCCAACAATTCACAGATATCCGGCTCATCGTCAACGATCAAGGCTGTCGGTTGGGTCATTCAGGTCGTCTCCCGGGCTTCCACCGGTCAAAATGGAGGCGAAAACAGCTGCCCCCAGTCGGTCCCGGAATATATTCCAGGCGGATATGGTTGGTCTCGCTCAACTCCTTGGCGATATACAGGCCAAGCCCTGTGCCCGTGTTACGGGTGGTGAAAAAGGGTTCAAATATCTGTTTTGCCACTTTGGGTGTAATACCTGGTCCGTTGTCTATTACATCAACGACTGGATGATCGAATTCCTGAATGATGCCACCGATGATCTGTATATTTGGATCATCCTTGGCGCCATGTTCCCTGGCATTATTACAGAGATTGGTAAGGATTTGTCTCAACTGCTCAGGATCGGCGATGACGCCGGTGTCCGAGGGTTCGATCTGCAGCAGGATGTCATCCCGATGGAATCCCTGATGCTTGACAAGGTCATCAACCACCTTTTTCAGCCATGGTTTCAGTTTTATCCTTTTTGGGCTGCCAGGGTCCCGGCGTGAGAGTTGCAGCACATTCTCGATGACCTGATTCACCCGTGCGGTATTGGTCTTGATGATCTCCGTTAGTCTCTGGTCTGCCGGGTTCAGGTCCGGGGATTCGTCGAACAGCTGACTGGCATGGCTGATTGCCCCCAGCGGGTTACGGATCTCATGGGCGATACTGGCCGTGAGCCTGCCCAGTGAAGCGAGTTTCATCTGTTGTGCCTCACGAGTGATTTGGGAGGTATCCTCCAGAAAGATCAGCATATCCCCCTGTTCCCCACCCCCAAGCGGGTTGAAGTGGGCCCTGAGTTCCGGCCCCTGATGCTGAGTGCGAAAATTGAAGTAACGCCGTTTCGATCCGGCATGGTGCTTTCTGAGCATGTGGGCCAGCTCCGGCGATGCCTTTACCAATTGCCCCCCGGTCGTGATAGTGGGCATGCCTAGCAGGTGCCAGGCGGGATCATTCATCATTACCAGCATGCCGGAGGTGTCGACCACTAATACCCCGGTGCGCATGTGCTGGATGACGTAGGCATTGATTTTGGCCAGATGGTCCAACTCATTGGCCCGTTCCTGGGCCAATTGCTCACTGGCCCGCACCCGACTGCTCAGTACCAGGGTAAGCAGGGCGGTGGCAAAAAAAACCGCACCAAGAAAACCCGCCTGAACGAACCGAGGTGATATGACGGTGGTACTCAGGGAGATATATATCTGATCCGTAATCACCCCCAGGGCGGCCAATGCGGCAAATAGCAGCGCGGCACGGCCATCGATGATAAGCGCGCCGGCAATGATGGAGACGGCGATCAACATGCCCATACCGGTCTCTACCCCACCACTGGCATGGGTCAGCAGGAGAATCGCGACTATATCCACGAACAGGGCCAGGTAGGTTTGCTGTTCGGGGTTCGGGGAGCGCCAGAGAAAAAATAGCACAGAGAGCAAGGTCAATGCGGTATAGAGCGAACCGGTAACGGTAAATAGCTCCGGTACTGCAGATCCCAGAAAGGATGGCCCGGCCCCCGAGTAGAAAAAAAACAGCAAGGTCAGGGAGAGGGTGATCCGATAGAGGAGATACAGGCTCAGGGAGCGCCAATGACTATGCTCAGCCCCATTGTTGACTTGGCTGGTATCTGTCAGAGTATCTTCAGACGTATCGAACCAATTCAGCATGATGATCAGGATTTTTGTTCATCTGCAGCCTTCAGGTGGGCCTTGCTGCAGTAATACTTACCGTCGTCATTCACCGCCTCATCTCTAGGTAGATGGAGGCCGCAATAGGCGCATTGGACACTATCCACCGATTTGACCTGTTGTGACGGATCGCCTTTTTGCTGGTGTTGCCGCCACAAATGGCGGCCAATGAGGAAGACTCCCCACAATGCCAACGCCAAAAAGATATACCTGAGTCCCATTCAGTTGATTCTTTATTATGTATGCATAGGAGTCAATCTTGATCAGTCCGCGAATGAACGCGAATAAGCGCAAATATACTGAGACTTGAAATAAACTGATGAATATTGACAGAGCGTAGGGTGCGGTTTGCCGCACCGATGATTCAGAATGGAACTTTGAGTGCGGATGGTTCCGGTGCGGCACGCCGCACCCTACACATGAAAACAATATTTGCTTTTATTCGCGTTTATTTGCGGAGGTAGAGATCTTTTGCGAATATTCCATCTCGATTTGACTGCAACCAGCCTAGGAGTGGGTCCTTGAAGTTAAAAATAGTACTCGCCCAGCTCAATTTCCTTGTCGGTGATATAGAGGGTAATGCGCAACGAATAATCGATGAGGCAAAGTCACAGGCCGGTAAGGCGGATGTGGTCGTGTTCCCTGAATTGGCGATTACCGGTTATCCACCTGAGGACCTTTTACTGCGGGATCACTTTATCCAGCGGGTGGAGCTGGCGGTTGCCAACATCATCTCCCGGGTGCGGGGCATTCACCTGGTTGTGGGATACCCACGGCGCCGGGAAGGGAAGCTCTACAACGTGGCGGGTGTCTGGTATGACGGCGATATCCTGGCGGAGTATGAGAAGCACAAGCTGCCCAACTACAGCGTATTCGATGAAAAGCGCTACTTTTCCCCGGGCAGGGAGGCGGTAACCTTCGAGTTGCAGGGTGTGCGCATCGGCTTGAGCGTGTGTGAAGATATTTGGGAGGTGGAGCCAGCCGCCATGAGCCGTGCCGCCGGTGCGCAACTGCTGCTGAATATCAATGCCTCCCCTTTTCATATCGGCAAGGCGCCGGAACGGGAAGAGTTGGTGCAGAACCGTGCCCGGGAGAACATGCTTCCCATCATCTATGTGAACCTGGTTGGCGGGCAGGATGAGCTGGTATTCGATGGCGGTTCATTTGTGGTGGATGGGCAGGGCCGGATCATAGAACGCCTCGATTTTTTTGCAGAGACCGCAGCTTGTATCGACCTCCGCATAGAAAATGGCACAGGAAATCCATCCAACTCGATCACCCCACTCATGCCCGAGGAGCAGAGGGTCTACCAGGCACTCGTCACCGGGGTGAAGGATTATGTCCTGAAAAACGGATTCAACGGGGCCATTATTGGTCTCTCGGGGGGGGTCGACTCTGCCCTGACACTGGCGATTGCCGCGGATGCCCTGGGCCCGGACCAGGTGGAAGTGGTCATGATGCCATCTCGATACACCGCGGATATGAGCAACCAGGACGCCATTGCCGAGGCCGAGTTGCTGGGGGTTGAGCATCGGACCATATCAATAGAGCCTGCCTTCAACGCCTTTCTGGAGATGCTGGCGGATGAATTCGCCGGTAGGGCTGTGGATGTGACTGAGGAGAATATTCAGGCACGCTGTCGCGGTATCATTCTCATGGCAATCAGCAATAAAAAAGGCCGTATCCTGCTTACCACAGGCAATAAGAGTGAGATGTCAGTGGGTTATGCAACCCTGTATGGGGACATGGCGGGTGGTTTTGCCCCTATAAAGGATGTGCCCAAGACCCTGGTCTACCGTCTATGCCACTACCGTAACTCCCTATCCCAGGTCATACCTCAGCGGGTATTGGAGAGGGCACCGTCTGCGGAGTTGGCTCCGGACCAGAAAGATAGCGATTCACTTCCGGAATATGCGGTTTTGGATGAGATATTGGAGCGATATGTTGAGCAAGATCAGTCGGTTACAGAAATCGTGGCGGCAGGGTTTGATGAAGCGACAGTTATGCGTGTGATCGACTTGGTGGATCGAAATGAGTATAAACGGCGCCAAGCGCCACCGGGTATCAAGATCACCAGGCGCGCCTATGGACGCGACCGGCGCTATCCACTCACCTGGTCGAAGCGAAACCGTTGACCTGCCGAAACGGATACAGGCATGGACGAGCCACTCAAGGGGGCGTTACAATCCCGGCGTGTCAATCACTGAATTAGAATGAAATTCCTCAGCTGGGAGCGGAGAAACAATGAAAAAAGTCGAAGCAATCATTAAGCCTTTCAAACTGGAGGATGTTCGAGAGGCATTGTCTGAGGTGGGGATTACCGGTATGACCGCCACCGAGGTTAAGGGGTTTGGACGTCAAAAGGGGCATACCGAACTCTATCGTGGCGCTGAGTATGTAGTCGATTTTCTGCCTAAGGTGAAGTTGGAGCTGGTGGTGGCCAGTGACCAGGTTGCCGCATGCATTGAGGCGATTACCGGTGCTGCACGGACCGGTAAGATTGGCGACGGTAAGATCTTTGTATCACCGGTGGAACAGGTTATTCGCATCCGCACCGGCGAAGAGGATGAAGCCGCGATCTGATCGTCAGACGGTCCAAATCATGGCTACAGCGGTTCAGCGGACGTTAACTCCTTCTCCGTTTCGATCCCGGCTGGTTTATTCAAGTTACCATTCGCCAAATTGAGGGTTAATACCCGCTTCGCATCTTCTGCAAGTTCGGTCATGCCTAGTCGAGTGTAGGCATCGACCATGATCTCCAGCGCCGCTTTCATCGCATCGGTGCGTTGAAACTGGGTAACCACCCTGTTGGCTCGGTTGGCGGCAGCCAGATAAGCGCCCCGCCGCATATAGTAGTTTGCGATGTGTATCTGGTATTTGGCCAGATTGTTTCTGAGATAGAGCATTCTCTGGCGGGCGTCCGCAGAGTATTTACTCTCGGGATAGCGGCGTACCAGTTCTTCAAAATCATTGAAGGCATCGAGAGCGGCGCCGGCATCCCTCTCAGAGGGATCAGATGGCAGTATCCGGCTGAAGATGCTCTGGTTCCGGTTGTAGTTGGCGATGCCTTTCATATAGTAGGCATAATCAACATATGGGCTCTGCGGGTTCAGTTTGATAAACCTGTCCGCCGCGGTGATCGCCGAGTCGGGCTCTGAGTATTTATAGTGGGCATAGATGAGGTCGAGCTGTGACTGGGTGGCGTAACGACCGAAGGGATAGCGGGCCTGCAGTCCATTGTAGTGCTTGATGGCATCCTCATAATCCCCGTCCATCAAGGCGCTCTTGGCTTCAGAATAGAATTGGCTGGCACTCCAGTTTTTTGTGACATCGATCTGATCCGGCATGGAGCAGCCAGTCAGCAGCAGTGTGATAATGATGATGGTCGAGAACTTCCAAAGCATGGCGAATCAATACCTAGGGCCGGTTAAAGTGACGCTGAAGTATAACGGAAGGCGCTGGTTCGGTATAACCCGTTGGCTAAGACTTCAGTGAGATACATAGTGTGGGTGAAGCGATGGATTTTGTAAAACCGCGACCTCAATGTGACAATATGGAATACCTATGTCGGACGCAAAATTCATTGATAAAGTTCCACCCCGCACCCTATTGATCCCGGATGAGTATGCGGGCAGCCGTCTCGATCAGGTGCTGTCTGACCAATTTCCCGAGTTTTCCCGCAGTCGCCTGCAACACTGGATCAAATTGGGTCTGGTGGAACTGGACGGGCAAGCATGCAAGGCCAAGCAACGGATCCGGGGGGGGGAACTGATCCGGCTTCGGCCGATTCCGCAGAATGAGGTGGAGGCCGAGGCGCAAGCCATGGAGCTGGACATTGTCTATGAGGATGCACAACTGCTGGTGATCAATAAGCCGCCCGGATTGGTGATGCACCCAGCGGCGGGAAATCCGGACGGGACCCTGTTGAATGGCCTGTTGAACCATCACCCACCACTGCAGCAGGTCCCAAGGGCCGGTATTGTCCACCGCCTCGATAAAGAGACCAGTGGCCTGCTGGTGGTGGCAAAAACCCTGCAATCACAACATGCGCTGGTGGAGCAGTTACAGGCGCGGAGTGTAAAAAGGGAATACCTGGCGATCGTGCAGGGAGAGATGATTGCCGGTGGTTGTGTGGATGCGCCAATCGGCAGGCACCCGGTCAACCGGCTGCGGATGGCGGTCAACGAAACGGGAAAACAGGCGGTAACCCACTACCGAATCGAGCAGCGTTACCGTGCCCACACCCTGTTGCGGGTCAGGCTGGAGACTGGTCGGACCCACCAGATTCGTGTCCATATGCACCACATTCGACATCCGCTGCTGGGCGATCCCCTGTATGGTGGGCGGCTCAAGCTGCCGGCAGGTATCAGTGATGAGTTGGTGACAGCGCTGAAGCAGTTCAGGCGTCAGGCGCTACACGCCACCCGGCTTGAACTAATCCACCCGGAGCTGGGCAGACCCATCGCCTGGGAGACGCCTGTGCCTGCCGATATGCGACAAATGATGGACCTCCTGGCCGAGGACGCTGGGGGATGATCGAGCTGCTGCGCCCTGTATGGCCTGCGCCTTCCCATGTGAAGGCATTGATTACAACACGCCAGGGGGGGAGTAGTGCTGCGCCCTTCCATGGCCTGAATCTGGCTGACCACGTGGGCGATGATCCGGTCTGTGTGGCGCGTAATAGAGAGCAACTCGCACGTGAGTGCAGGCTGCCCAATAGCCCCTTTTGGCTGAATCAGGTGCACGGTTGTGAGGTGGTCTCCCCGGAGAGCGCCAATCCGGGTTGTGAGGCCGATGCGGTTTACAGCGATCGACCCGATAGGGTGTGTGCCGTACTCACCGCCGATTGCCTGCCGCTGCTGATCACCGATCGACTGGGTAGGGAGGTATGTGCGGTGCACGCGGGATGGAGGGGGTTGGCGGCAGGTGTGATAGAGAACGCCATTCAACGTTTCCAGGCTCCTGCACAGGAGCTGTTGGTGTGGCTTGGCCCGGCCATCGGGCCGGCTGTATTCGAGGTTGGGGATGAGGTTCGTGACGTTTTCCTCGGCTATCGGCGGGAGGCAGGCCAGATGTTCACCGCCAACCGTCCGGGACACTGGTTGGCCGATATCTATGCTCTTGCCCGTATGCGCCTGACTGATGCCGGTGTGGGATTCATCACGGGTGGCGATTATTGTACCTTAACCCAGGACAGGCTCTTCTTCTCCTACCGCCGTGATGGCGTGACCGGTCGAATGGCAGCGCTGATCTGGCGCGAATAGATTGGTCGAGAATCAATGGATTTTGTTTCTGGACCAATACCAGGCACTCATTTATCCTGCGTGCGAATGTGTCTCACTATTGTCTTTGAGGAGTGAAAATGAATTGGCTGATGCTGACCCTGGTGGGTGAAGACCAACCGGGAATTGTTGCCCAGGTGACCGATGCCCTCTATCGTGGCGGTTGTATCCTGGGGGAGACTTCGATGATTCGCTTGGGCGGCAACTTCTCCATCATGATGATGGTGGATGGGGGGCACGGTGAACAGACCCTGACAAGCCTGATCGAACCGGTGGCTGAACAGCTGCAGCTGAAATTTCACCTCGATCCCATGGGTGGCGGCCTGCACCAGCACCGGGTACCCAATTTCCAGGTCAGGGTGAATGGCGCGGATCGTGCCGGTATTGTGGCAAAGGTGACCGGTGCCCTTGCGGAATGCGGTTTCAATATCCTCGAGCTGGCATCGGATGTGGTTGGCGATTCGGAAAAACCTGTCTACATCATGACCATACAGGGATATGCGGAGTCTGAAATCGAGGCCCTCGAATCCGCATTACGCCCGCTTGCGGTGGAGGGCATCGATGTGCATGTCTCATCCATCGAGACCCTGATCGGCTGAACCCATGGCGATACTGGAAATATTGAAGCTGCCGGACCCGAGACTCAAGCAGGTGGCAGACGAGGTCACCCGCTTCGATGACGAACTGCATGCTTTTATTACCGATCTGGAAGAGACACGACAGACGGGACCGGCGGCAGTCGGTATCGCAGCAACCCAGGTGGCGAGGTCTCAACGCATCGTTATATTGGATTGTTCCACGACCAGAAAGCCGGTACCGAACCATGGTCATCTGATCCTGGTCAATCCGGAGATCACCGAGTGGGATGGTTTCGAACTGGGGCGTGAGGGTTGTCTGTCGGTACCGGATTATACCGGTAATGTGATTCGGGCAGAGCGAATCAAGGTGCGTTCACAAGACCCTCAGGGTGAAGAGCATGAATTCGAGATGGAGGGATTCGAAGCCAGGGCATTGCAGCATGAGGTGGATCATCTCGATGGCATCCTCTTCATCGATCGCCTGGTGAGCCGACGCACTGACCTGTTTCAGCGCAAGGTCTATCAGAAGGGCGGTAAAAAAGGAGATGCTTCAGCAAAATAAGCGTGCTGCGTGATTTTATAGCGTGCCAATCCACAAGTTGTACAAGAATTGACTGCAAATATACGCCAATCACCGCGAATTGTCGCAAATGGAATGACAATGAGTTTAACCACAGTGAATTCCATTGGTTGGAATTTATTCTCACAGCTAATAAATCGCGTTTATTTGCGGTGATTGGCGTTCGTTTGCGGCTTGTTTTTATGATGACTCCCGAGTGAATACATTTACACTAACTGTATTACTGATCATCCTGGTTATGGCCATCGCATTGCTGAGCAGGCGCTGCCGGGAAGCACAGCGAGCGGAGTGGGGTGCCGCCTGGCTGAATTGGCTGGATGGATTCAATCGGCTCTTCTGCCAGGTCTATCATCGACTGCCCCAAATTGAAATGCCGTTGCCTGAATCAGGGGGGGCGATCGCTGTATCGAATCACATTTCGGGGCTCGATCCCCTGTTGATGTTGGCATCCAGTAACCGGCCACTGCGGTTTCTCATCGCCCGGGAGCAGTATGAGCGTTATGGTCTGCAATGGCTGTTCCGCGCGGTGGGTTGCATCCCGGTGGATCGGCAAAATTCTCCGGAGAAGGCGATGCGTCTGGCGATCAAGGCGCTGCGTGACGGTGAGATCGTTGCCCTGTTTCCCCATGGCAAGATCCATCTCGACTCTGATCCTCCGCGTAAGATCAAAGCCGGGGCGGCACGCCTGGCAGCGTTGACCGGGTTGCCCCTGATTCCGATGCGTATCAGTGGCGTGAGTGGTCAGGGAGGCGTTATGCTTCCGGTATTTATGCGTGGACATGCACAGATTCAACTCCTGCCGGTGATTGAGGTGGGTGATCAATCGCCGGAGAATCTGAATAATGCGATTCAACATGCGCTAGATCAGATACCTCAACAATGAACATCTGGTCTCCTGATAACACAGCAAGTATGATTGGGCGAAATTTTGAGTAGGGTCTCCTAAGGTTTAACAATGAAAGTTACAGTTTTTGGTTCTGGATATGTCGGCTTGGTTACAGGCGCCTGCCTGGCCGAGGTTGGAAACGATGTGGTCTGCATGGATGTGGACGAGCACAAAATAGCGATGCTCAAGCAGGGTGAGATCCCTATCTATGAACCGGGTCTCGATGCCATGGTGGAACGCAATGCCAATGCAGGCCGGTTGCAGTTCACCACGGATGCCGCCGAGGCGGTGGCACACGGGCTGTTCCAGTTCATCGCGGTCGGCACACCCCCTGACGAGGATGGCTCGGCGGATCTGCAGTATGTGCTGGCGGTGGCCAAATCGATCGCGGAGCATATGGATGACTATCGAGTCATCGTGGATAAATCCACGGTTCCCGTGGGTACAGCGGACAGGGTGAGGGAACGAGTCAACGAGACCATGCAGGCCCAAGGCAAGCAGGTGGAGTTCGATGTGGTCTCCAATCCGGAATTTCTCAAGGAGGGTGCGGCCCTCGACGATTTCATGAAACCTGACAGGATCATCATCGGCACCGATAATCCAAGGACCACAGAGCTGCTACGTGCCCTGTATACCCCATTCAACAGGAATCACGATCGTCTGATCGCCATGGATATCCGTTCCGCCGAGCTGACCAAGTATGCGGCAAACGCCATCCTCGCCACCAAGATCAGTTTTATGAATGAACTCTCCAACCTGGCGGAGCGGCTGGGTGCCGATATCGAACAGGTACGGCATGGCATCGGTTCAGATACCCGCATCGGTTATGACTTCATCTATCCGGGGTGTGGCTATGGTGGCTCCTGTTTTCCCAAGGATGTCAATGCGTTGGAGCGTACCGCCCGGGAGGTGGATTATGATGCCCAACTCTTGACAGCGGTGGAGGCGGTCAACTATCGCCAGAAGCGGGTGCTGTTCGAAAAGATCAACCGCCACTTCTCGGGTGACCTGAAAGGCAAGACCTTTGCTCTTTGGGGGCTCTCATTCAAGCCCAACACCGATGACATGCGGGAGGCCTCCAGCCGGGTGCTGATGGAGGCGCTGTGGGATGCCGGTGCCAAGGTGCAGGCGTTTGACCCGGAGGCCATGGAGGAGTGCCATCGGATCTATGGCGAGCGTGAAGATCTGGTCTACTGCAAGGATCAGGAAAGTACCCTGCAAGGTGCCGATGCCCTGGTGGTGGTAACCGAGTGGCAGGTCTTTCGCAGTCCCGATTTCGAGCACATCAAGCTGGCACTCAGCGAGCCGGTCATATTTGATGGTCGCAACATCTATGATCCCAAGCGTATGCAGGAGGCCGGTTTCAGCTACTACGCCATCGGCCGAGGCGACTGATTTCTGAGCGCTGAGTCCTGTTGTACAACCGTCCTCTGTGAACCGAAGGCAGGCCTCCCACTGGGCTTCCAACAGCTGGGGTGGTGTCACCTATAATCGGTAAAGTAAGCGGCTTGCCAGTCGCTACTTTATAAGGAACACCTCACCCCAGGCATATGGACTCAGTGATAGATCCCGATCCCTATATCAAGCTGGTCACGGAACTTGGCGATATGCGTCAGGTAGTAGCCATTGATGATATCCGTAGTCACCAGGGTGCCACTCTGATAGAGCGGGGGGAATCGGTTGACAG
>NATW01000102.1 GCA_003094555.1 gamma proteobacterium symbiont of Ctena orbiculata | reverse complement strand
TCCATCTCCGATCCCGAGGATGGAGCGGGGATAGGCATCAGTGGGGACGATTATCTAAGCCTGATGCCCCGTGGGGGTGACAAATGGTGTGAAATGTCCCACTTCAGTGAGACTAAACGGGACATTTTGCCCTGTTTTTCTCCTCTTCCGTTTTTAAGACTATTTTTCCATTGCGACTCCTGTCTGATTTTTCTGCCCCGGCAGGGGTTTGGTATGCAACTTGCGGTAGCACAATTGGATAAGTTCAGGGTATTGAACCATGACAGCGACCAATAACGACCAGGCGAAGGCTGATAACCCTTCGAAATTCAATGTTTCTGTGATCATGCAGCAATCACCCAGCGATTCTCAATGGCTTGAGAACAACTGGGAGGCGGTTGGCATCATCAGCGACCTGGTCGAGGAGCGGGGCGACAGGGCCGCACCGAGCCTGATTCACCAGGAGGGTTCAGTGAATCGCTATCTCTATTCCGGTTTCACCCTGCGCCTGTATGAAGATGAGTGTGAAAGCTACTACTACAATCTGCTCTCGATTCAGCCCCACTGTTATGTGGTGGCGAATCTGGATGACCAGGGCAAGCCGGAGCCCTTCCTGGTCAGTCTCAGTTACGATGAGGCCCATGCCTACCTGGAAGGGGATGACGCGGTCTATACCGTGCCCCTGCCGGCCGAGCTCTATCGGTGGACAGAGGCCTTCGTGCTGAATCACTACGTGCCGCAGAAGCGCACCAAACGCAAGCGCACCGACTGGAAATCGTCGGCTCCGGGACCGGATGATCATGAAGCCTGAGGACTCGCCGGAGACAACCGTTCAGAGCGATGAGGGTTTCTACCGTCGCTGGTCCGAGAAAAAACAGGCCGCCCAGCAACCTGTGGTGGAACTGGAAGAACCGGTCGACGAGGAACAGCAGCCCAGCGACGCAGATATGCCGCCACTGGAGAGTCTGAATGAAGACTCCGACTACAGCGGTTTTCTCTCCCCCAAGGTATCCGAGCAGCTGCGCCAACTGGCCCTGGACAAGCTTTTCCACAGTGCCGCCTTCAATGTCTGCGACGGTCTGGATGACTACGCGGAGGATTTCACCAGTTTTGAGAAGTTGGGCAATGTGATGACCGCGGATCTGCGCCACAGGCTTGAGCAGGAGGCACTGAAAAAACAGGCCGAAGAGGATGAGCTGGCCCAGGCCCAGGCATTGGATAGGGATGGCGACGACCCTATGCCCAGCCGGGGGGTAGCTGCGGACGATAAGGCCGGTGATGAGCCGTCACCACCCCTGACCGGGCAGCAAGAGGATCCAAGTGATGAGGTTGAAACATGAGTGAATCGAAGATATCCCCTGATACGATGGCCAACCGCCGGGCCCGGGACCAGGCACTGCATGCCATGCAGGGAGTCCCTGTAGAGCCGACCAGTCTGGTGAACTATCAGTCCCGGGGTCGGGTGGCGGTAATCGGTGATCAAACGGCGCTGGAGATTGCGCCGCGGCTCAATGACAGACTGAGTCCGATCGTGGTCCTGACCGAAGGTGCGGAGGAGCCGGGAGCCCCAGTGGTGCCGGTGGGTGGCCGCACCCTGCGGTTAGAGGGTTATCTGGGTGATTTCAAGATACACCTGGGCGAAGCGGGCCGCGCCAATGGGGAGACCCTGGCGGTGGATCTGATCCTCGATCTCTCCCGGCAGCCGTTGATGAGCCGGGGTATGAACCCGCCCGGTTACTACCACGCCAGTATCGAGGAGGATCAGCTCGCAGCGGTGCTCGAAGAAGTGGCGCAGATGACCGGTAATTTCGAAAAGCCCCGCTATTTCGACTACGATCCGGCGATCTGTGCCCATGGTCGTTCGGGTAACACCGCCTGCACCCGCTGTATCGATGCCTGCCCCGCCGATGCGATCACCGGCCTGGCGGAAACCATCGAAGTGAACAACTACCTCTGCCAGGGAGGGGGGGCATGCGCCAGTGTCTGCCCCAGCGGCGCGATTCGCTATGTCTATCCCTCGGTCAAAGACAACCTGCAGCGACTGCGCAAGCTGCTGTCCATCTATCGGGAGCAGGGGGGCAGCTCCCCGGTGGTGGTGTTTCACGCTGCATCGGATCAAGTGTTGCCGGATGATATCCCCGCCCATTATTTACCGGTGATGGTGGAGGAACTGGCCAGCATCGGCATGGATGTCTGGCTGACTTCCCTGGCCTATGGCGCCAGGCAGGTATTGTTGGCGGACGGCGGTGGGATGCCGCCATCCGTGATGGGTGCTCTGCAAGAACAGTTGACCATCAGTGGTGAAATCCTTACTGCCATGGGTTATCCCCAGGCATCGATTCGACTCGTAGAGCATACGGCACTCGTGGAGGAGGCGGGGGATGGGATGCCCGAGATCGAGGCAGCGGCCCACTCGGGGATCGGCAGCAAACGTCAATCGATCTATCTCGCTCTCGATCATCTGTATGCCCAGGCAGAGCGGTCAAAACCCATGGCCAACCTCCCTACGGGTGCCCCCTTCGGTACGGTCTACGTGGAAGAGAAGGCCTGTACCCTGTGTATGTCCTGTGTCGGGGCCTGTCCCGGCAAGGCGCTGCAGAGCGGCAGCGAGGGTCTGCCACAGCTGCAATTCATCGAGGCCAACTGTCTGCAGTGCGGACTCTGTACCCGCACCTGTCCCGAGGATGCCATCTGGATTACCCCGCGCCTGTTGTTCGAGTCAGAGAGTCGCACCCAGACGCGCACCCTGCGGGAAGAGGAACCCTTTCGCTGTACATCCTGCGGTAAACCCTTCGCAACCCGTTCCGTGATCGACAAGATGCGCAGCAAGCTCAAGGATCACTATATGTTCCAGAGTGAAAGGGCACTCAAGCGCCTGACCCTGTGTGACGCCTGCCGGGTGGTGGATATCGTGCAGGACTCGGAAGCCATGGGGGGTGACCTGGATGGTCGGTTTCGACAGTAGCGCCGCATTTTGACCCCTTGTCAGATACAGGCCGGCACCGTTTGACAGGCGGGGAGGGCGGAGACTTGGTCGATATCAGTCCAATTTGTCATTTATTTCCCACCAGGGCTGGTCCATTGCTTGCAAACACTATTCAGCTGAGGAGAGTGTGATGACCGATTTGAACCAAGCTGTTCAACCCGACAATGAGTATCCAAAGAGCCAGCAGCCTGATGCAACGGCTGAGGCGGCTCAAGGCGTCGGCCTGGACCAGGAACAGCACTATCGGATCGGTGCCTACGGCATGCTGGCGCAACTGTTGCGACAGGCCCCGGATCAATCGATGCTCGACCAGGTCGCCGGTTTCGCAGGCATAGAGCCAACCAGGGATGAGTTGGCATTGGCGATGTCCATGTTGGGACTCTCCGCTTCGGACTCTAAACCGCAAGCGGTGGATGTGGAGTTTCACGATCTGTTCATCGGCATGGGTCGCGGCGAGCTGGTGCCCTATGGCTCCTGGTATCTCACCGGCTTCCTGATGGAAAAGCCCCTGGGAAAGCTGCGGGACGACCTGGCCATGTTGGGATTCCAGCGCCAGGAAGGTGTAACCGAACCGGAGGATCATGTTGCCGCGCTGTGCGAAGTGATGGCGATGTTGATCACTGAGGGGGTCGGTTTCCAGCAGCAATCACACTTCTACGAATCACACATGGCTGGTTGGCTGGAGCGTTTTTTCGCTGATTTGAGTGAGGCGAAAACCGCTGTCTTCTATCGTGCGGTGGGGCGTTTCGGCGCCGCATTCGCAGCGATGGAGAAACGTTATCTGAGTATGCCTGTGTAACCTGATTTATCGATGATGCCATGACTGAACTGTGAATCCGACCGGAGGATGATTTCATGAAAAAACAGCATAAGCAGAAACCAGATCCGAAACGCAGGGCGTTTCTGCGTAGCACTGCGAGTGCCGGTGTTGGTGTCGCCGTCGCAGCCAGCCTGCCCGGTCTGACGACAGCTTCCGTGGATGAAACCGATAGCGAAACGCCAAAGGCGAAGAAGGGCTACCGACTGACACCTCACATTGCGGCCTACTACAAGTCCACCCTGAGCTGAGTTTTTAGAGGATATCTGAATGAAACTGCATAAAACCTCCGATCTGGTGAACCACAGCAGTAGTGATTCGGTTTCACCCGAGAGAGCGTCCGCCGGTCAGAGCATGAGCCGTCGCGACTTTCTACGCAACTCCAGCCTGGTGGCGGGTGGCGCCGCATTGGCCAGCGGATTTACCCCGGGCATGATGAAAAAGGCCGAGGCGGCGACAACCGAAAAGGGCCAGGCGGAACAGATCAAGACCATCTGCACCCACTGTTCGGTGGGTTGCGGCATCATCGCCGAGGTCGAAAACGGTGTCTGGACCGGCCAGGAGCCGGCCTTCGATCACCCCTTCAACCTGGGTGCCCACTGCGCCAAGGGTGCCTCGGTGCGGGAGCATGGACATGGTGAGCGACGCCTGAAGTATCCCACCAAGCTGGTGGACGGCAAATGGAAACGCATCTCCTGGGAGCAGGCGATCAACGAGATCGGCGACAAGATGCTCGAGGTGCGCGAGCAGTCGAGTCCCGATTCGGTCTACTGGCTGGGATCGGCCAAGCACAATAACGAACAGGCCTACCTGTTCCGCAAGTTCGCGGCCTTTTGGGGCACCAACAATGTGGACCACCAGGCCCGCATCTGTCACTCGACCACCGTTGCCGGGGTTGCCAATACCTGGGGCTACGGTGCCATGACCAACTCCTACAACGACATCCATAACTCGAAGTCGATTCTGATCATCGGTGGTAATCCGGCGGAGGCCCATCCGGTCTCCCTGCAGCATGTGTTCAAGGCGAAGGAACAGAACAATGCCCAATTGATCGTTATCGATCCGCGTTTCACCCGCACCGCCGCCCATGCCAATCAGTTCCTGAGGCTGCGCCCGGGTACCGACGTGCCCGTCATCTGGGGCATGCTCTGGCACATATTCAAAAACGGCTGGGAGGACAAGGAGTTCATCCGGCAACGGGTCTACGGTCTGGAGGAGGTGAAGAAGGAGATCGCCAAGTGGACACCCGAAGAGGTGGAGCGTGTCTCCGGTGTCCCCGAGAACCAGGTCTATGCCGCCGCCAAGACCATGGCGGACAACCGCCCCGGCACCTTCATCTGGTGCATGGGCGGTACCCAGCACACGATCGGCAACAACAACACCCGCGCCTACTGCGTCTTCCAGCTGGCCCTGGGCAACATGGGTACCTCCGGCGGCGGCACCAATATCTTCCGCGGCCACGACAATGTACAGGGGGCCACCGACTTCGGCGTGCTATCCCATACCCTGCCGGGCTACTACGGTCTGTCGAAGGGTGCCTGGGGGCATTGGTCCAAGGTCTGGGGTGTGGATTACGACTGGGTGGCCGGCCGCTTCGATCCGGGCAGTTATGAACAATCCAAGGGCAAGGATGTGTCGCCCATGAATACCAAGGGTATCCCTGTCTCCCGCTGGATAGATGGTGTATTGGAAGAGAAGGGAAACATTGCCCAGAAGGATAACGTTCGGGTGATGGTCTTATGGGGGCACGCGCCCAACAGCCAAACCCGCGGCCCGGAGATGAAGAAGGCCATGGAAAAGCTGGATATGATGGTGATCATCGATCCCTATCCCACGGTCTCCGCAGTGATGCACGACCGGACCGACGGGGTCTATCTGTTGCCCGCCGCCACCCAGTTCGAGACCTATGGATCGGTCACCGCATCCAACCGCTCACTGCAGTGGCGGGACAAGGTCATCGAGCCCATATTCGAGTCCCTGCCGGATCACACCATCATGTATCGCCTGGCCAGCAAGCTCGGTTTCGCCGATGAGCTGTTTAAGAACATCAAGGTGGAGAACGACGAACCCCTGATCGAGGATATCACCCGCGAGTTCAACAACGGTATGTGGACCATCGGTTATACCGGCCAGAGCCCCGAGCGGATGAAGAAACAGCAGCAGAACTGGGGTACCTTCGACTATACCAGCCTGTTGGCGGAGGGCGGTGCCTGCGACGGTGAGTACTACGGTCTGCCCTGGCCCTGTTGGGGCACTGCGGAGATGGCTCATCCGGGGACACCCAATCTCTACGATACCAGCAAGCCCGTGGCCAAGGGCGGTCTCAACTTCCGCGCCCGATTCGGTGTCGAGCGCAATGGTGAAAACCTCCTGGCCGAGGGATCCTACCCGGTGGGCAACGAGATTAAGAACGGTCATCCGGAATTCACCGCCGACCTGTTGAAGAAACTGGGCTGGTGGGATGACCTGACCCCGGAGGAGAAGCAACTGGCGGAGGGCAAGAACTGGAAGACCGACCGTTCCGGCGGTATCCAGCGGGTCGCCATCAAGCATGGCTGCGCGCCCTTTGGTAACGCCAAGGCCCGGGCCATGGTCTGGACCTTCCCCGATCCGGTGCCGGTACATCGGGAACCCTTGTACACCAACCGGCGTGATCTGGTGGAGAAGTATCCCACCTATGAGGATCGCAAGTCCTTCTATCGCCTGCCGACCCGTTACGGTTCGATTCAGGCCAAGGACTACTCCAAGGATTTTCCCATCATCCTCACCTCGGGGCGTCTGGTGGAGTATGAGGGTGGCGGTGATGAGTCCCGCTCCAATCCCTGGTTGGCGGAGCTGCAGCAGGATATGTTTATCGAGATGCATCCGCGGGATGCCAACAATGCCGGTGTCAGTGACGGGGAGGATGTCTGGGTGGAGGGCGCCGAGGGCGCCCGCATTAAAGTCAAGGCGATGGTGACCCGACGGGTTGCTGCGGGTGTGGCCTTCATGCCGTTCCATTTCGGCGGCCACTTCCTGGGTAAGGATCTGCGCAGTAAGTATCCCGAGGGTGCGGATCCCTATGTTCTGGGCGAAGCCTGTAACACGGCCATGACCTATGGCTATGACTCGGTGACGCAGATGCAGGAGACCAAATGCAGTCTCTGTCGCATCAGTAAAGCGTAAACGAGTTTTAAACAGAGGATATCAACATGGCACGAATGAAATTCTATTGCGATCCCGAGCGTTGTATCGAGTGCAATGCCTGCGTTACCGCCTGTAAGAACGAGAACGAGGTTCCATGGGGCGTCAACCGCCGCCGGGTGGTGACCATTAACGATGGTGACGAAGGTGAACGCTCGTTGTCGGTGGCCTGTATGCACTGTTCGGATGCTCCCTGCGCCACGGTCTGTCCGGTGGATTGCTTCTATACCACCCAGGACGGGGTCGTTCTCCACGACAAGGATATCTGCATCGGCTGCGGCTACTGCTTCTACGCCTGTCCCTTCGGCGCACCTCAGTTTCCCGAGGATGGGGCGTTCGCCACCCGGGGCAAGATGGACAAATGCACCTTCTGCGCCGGTGGACCGGAGGCCGACAACAGCTCCGACGAGCACAGAAAGTATGGCTCAAACCGTCTCGCCGAAGGCAAGCTGCCGTTATGTGCGGAGATGTGCTCCACCAAGGCCCTGTTGGCCGGAGACTCGGATACGATTTCAGACATCTATCGCAAACGCGTCATCAATCGCAGTGCGAGTGTGATGGCGCGGGGTGTCTCCTATCGCGATGCCTCTTTCCGCGCACCCTCCAGTGGTGCCGGCAAGAGCAGCGCCAAAGAGTGAAGCAGCGCAATAGGGAGAGTTGGTTCGCTATGAACAGGTTCTGCAACCTATCTGCAGCTGGTCAGGGCAGTAACACCACAGCATGGTTGTTGCTGTTGTGGTTGATTGTCCTGCCACTGCATAGCTTTGCCGAGTCCAAGGAGTCGAGAGGCCTGCCTTCAGTAGCGGTACTCAATCCCGCTGCGGAGTTGTGGCGGGATGTGCGCCAGCGGGATATGCCCGCATCCGGTACCACTCAGGTAAGGGGTGTGGACACGGGTGTGCTGATCAATGCCTATGGGGACAAGTGGCGAAAATTCCGTATGCAGCAGTTGATACCCATCGGTGGATACCTGTTGCTGGGCATAGGTATAGGTTTAATCCTTTTCTACCTGATCCGCGGCAAAGTGAAGATTGTCGGTGGTGAGTCGGACAGGAAGCTGCCCCGCTATACCAGCTATGAACGCTTGATCCACTGGTTCATGGCATCGATTTTCCTGTTTCTCGCCATTACCGGTCTGATCATTTTGTTCGGTCGACCAGTATTGATTCCCCTCTTCGGCAAGGAGATCTTCTCGGTTATCGCATCGGCCAGCAAAGAGGGGCACAATCTGATGGGGCCCCTGTTTATGATTGCCCTGATCCTGGTGTTTATAAAATTCGTTCGCCGCAACATCTATCAGAAGGGGGATATGAGTTGGCTGTTGCGGGGGGGTGGCATCATCGGTAAAAAACATGTTCCGTCCAACTTTTTCAATATGGGCGAGAAGAGCATGTTCTGGATGCTGATAATCGTGGGTTCAGTGATTGTGGCGTCCGGTCTGGTATTGGTATTTCCCATATTCGGTCAGAGTCGGGAGTGGATGGAGCTGGCCCATGTGGGTCACGCCATCGGTGCGATTCTCATGATCGGTGTGATACTTGGTCACATCTATATTGGCAGCATCGGTATGCAGGGCGCCATCGAAGGTATGAAGTCAGGATACTGTGACCTGAATTGGGCCAAGGAACATCACGATCTGTGGGCGACGCAGATGGAAAAGCGGGGAGAAGCGATAGCCAACGAAGAAGTGAACCGGTTCAGCGACCCCGATACCAACAGATCCCTCGGTCGAGAGCTTGGGGAGGCAGGCAAATGATCGCTCAGTTCATCGACGGGCCCTTGTGGATCTTCTCCCTGGGCGTGTTTGTGATCGGTGTTGTATGGCGTATCTTGATGATTCTCATGGCGGGCAACAGGACGGACCTTGCGACGCCAAAAGGCAGTGCAGCATCCGGTGCGATGCGGACTATCTTCAGCCGTTCCCTGTATGAGCGCACTGCCGCCACCCGTGGCAGACTGCTGCAGATCGCCGGCTATCTGTTCCACCTTGGGCTGTTTGCGCTGCTCTTCTTCGCCCAACCCCATATCGATTTCTACGCCGAGAGGATCACCGGTTTCAGTTGGCCGGGCATGCCCCATTGGGCCTTTATCCTCTCTGCCGAACTGGCGTTTCTTGGCCTGCTGCTGTTATGGATCCATCGTCTGCTCAGTCCGGTGACGAGACTGCTCTCGGACTTGGATGACCATGTGGGGAGTGTCCTGGTGTTTCTGGTGATGCTGACAGGCTGTCTGGCATTGGCGCAATCCTTCGAGGCGCTGCGCCTGATCCATCTGCTACTGGCCGAGTTGCTGCTGATCTATTTTCCATTCAGCAAGCTGATGCATACCTTTACCTTCGTAATGAGTCGCGGCTATACCGGCGCAACCATGGGACGCAAAGGTATCAATGCATAGGGGGCGGCATGAGTGAACAGTTTGAGCAGGGTGTAGAGGCGTTACGTCTACAGATCGATTCCCGCATCTCATCCTACTTCTCCAGTTGCGTCCACTGTGGGCTCTGCGCCGAGGCCTGTCTCTTCTATACAGAGACCCATGATCCCCGTTATACGCCGATCTACAAACTCGAGCCGATGAAGAAGCTTTGGCGACGGGAACATACCTTCTGGGGTAAGTTGGGTTCAGTGTTCGGTCTGAGTGAGCCTGTCACCGAGAAAGATTTCGCCGATTGGGAGACCCTTGTCTACGACAGCTGCACCCTGTGTGGCCGCTGTTCCATGATCTGCCCGGTGGGTAACGACATCACCTACATGATACGTAAACAGCGGGAAGGCTTCTCCGTCGCGGGCTATGCGCCGGACGGCATGAAAGAGGCGACCAAGCGGGCGCTGAAGATCGGCAGTCCCATGGGAGTCACCTTCAAGACCCTCCAGGCCGCCCTGGCCCATGTGGAGAAGGATAGCGGGTTGAAAATACCGGTGGACAAAAAGGGTGCCGACTACATGGTTCTCTTCTCCTCCATGGAGGTGGTCAATTTTCCGGAATTTATCGAGAGTATCGCGCGTATCTTCGATGCGGCGGGAGTCTCCTGGACAATCAACAGCAATGCCTTCGAGGCCACCAACAGCGGTGTCCAGATCGGCAAAAAGGAGGCAGCGGCTGAACTGGTGAATCGGGTTGTGATCGCCGCGGAAGAGTTGGGTGTCAAGACTGTCATCAGTCCCGAATGTGGCCACGCCTATACCGCTATTCGTTGGGAAGGACCGAACCTGATCGGTCGTCCATACTCCTTCGAGGTAGTGCATATCCTGGAGTTGCTGGAACAGTTAAAGGCGGAGGGACGCCTGCAGTTGGAGGGTATGGATACAACCCCCATGACCCTGCACGATCCCTGTCAGATAGTGCGTCGCGGTGGTGTCGTCAACCAGCCACGGGAATTACTCAACAGTGTGGCGGAAAACTTTGTCGAGATGAAGGACCATGGGGTGATGAACTGGTGCTGTGGTGGCGGTGGTGGCGTGAGTGCCAACGAGCGCGCCGAGCCGTTGCGCCTGCGGGTCTTCGAGCGTAAGAAACAGCAGTTACAGGAGACAGGAGTCAATACCATGGTCACGGCATGCGCCAATTGCCGGATCATCCTGGAAGAGGGGATAGAGCATAACGAAATGGATACCCAGGTGATCAGCCTGACCGAACTGGTGGCCGAGCATCTGATTGATAGATCAAAAAAGGGATAGCAAGAGAAAGCTCCCGGAGAACGTGGATCGACTGTTCGCAAGGCATACACTTTCTCACTCATGTGGTCGAGCGGGTAGTCATATGCAGAGATATATCAAGAGTAAAGATATTATTCACAATACCTGCGAAATGCCCTTTTTTGCAGGGTTATAAATAGTCAACATATGCTGTAATTGAATTGTCTTACACCACATGGGAGTCCCTTGATTTTCCGCAGTTCGATTATCCAGGAGCCCTATATTCCAATCCTTAAAAAATCAAGCTCTCCTGGAGGTCCATATGTCCTCTCGTTGCAAAAAATTACTTTTTACAATGTTGTGTATGCTGTGCTTTGTGCCACAGATCAATGCGGGTACACCGGCGCCTGATGGAGCCAAACTCTATATCATCTCGCCGATGAATGGTGAAAGCATAAGCGGTCCTGTTACTGTTCGTTTCGGTTTGCGCGGGATGGGTGTGGCACCTGCAGGAATCGATCGTGAAAAGACCGGTCATCACCATCTGCTCATCGATGTAGCCGAGATGCCGGCCATGGATAAGCCGCTGCCCTCGGATGAGAATCACCGCCATTTCGGTGGTGGTCAGACGGAGGTGACGCTCGATCTGGACAAGGGTTCTCATACCTTGCAGCTGGTGCTGGGTGATAAGGATCACATCCCCTTCGATCCCCCCATCGTCTCTGACAAGATCACTATCACAGTGAAGTGATGGCAATCAAATAGGTTTCAATCCTGGAACTAGACTCGTTCCCACGTGAAGCGTGGGAGCGGGAACAAGCCTGGCTGGGTCCCTTTGAGGCTTGTTTCTTTAGTCCGATACCTTGCTGCTATTTCGTTGGCGTAGATATTCAATCGCTATGCCCACCAACAATCCCAGGGCCACGTTGAACAGCAGGCAGACAAGGCCGGTGATGATAATGACTGGCAAATTCTCCCGTGATCCCTGCATCAGCTCTTTGCTCATAGCCAGATCGATACCGGCAAAGACCAATAGTGCGCCAACCGCCGCGAGGGGTATCAGTAGCAGGAGTTGCAACGCATTCGGTCCCAACAGGAGTCCGATCGACAGACAGGTGATACCGAAAATGGCAGGTGCCAATCCAGTGCGGGCACCGAAGCGGTGCTGCACCACCAGGCCGCCTGCGCCATGGCACATGGGAAAGGCGCCGAGTGGGGCCAATAACAGATTGAGCACGCCGGTGCTCATGCCAAGTTGATTCGGCGTGATCGATCTGTCCTGATCGACGAACAGGTGCCTTGCGATGGCGGCGGTTACGATCATTGCATTGGTCAGGGTCAGGGCGAGCTGTGGCAGCAGAATCGTTTCAGCCGATTTCCAGCCATCCGACCAGTCGAAGCTGACCCACTGGGGCAGATAGAATCCAATTGCTATCTCTGGAATTTGCACGGATTGGCCAACGGCACTCCATACGGATGTGCCGAGAATGACCAGGATGGCACTGAAGGATTTGAATCGCGTTGGCAGCAGCAGGAGTAAAAGCACCATCGCCGCCAGGCCGGTAAGGGGATCCTGCAGCATCAGTTTTGCACCGGCCCATGCGAGGATCAGGCCGATACCCAGTTGTATCCCGCTGAGTACAGCCTGGGGCAATTTTTTGCCCAAATAGGAGGCAACGCCGGTGACGGTAAGCAAGAGAACCGTAATACCCAACAGCAGGCCGCTGGCGGCAATGGTGCCGGCACTGAGATTTTCTGCGATGACAACCGCGGCTACCGCTTTCATCGGCTGTACCGGGATCGGGCGGCGATAGATCGCCGCTACCGCAAGGGCGAACAGCCCGAAGCCGATAAACAATCCGGATGGATCGATCAGTTGTAGAGTGAGCACCGCGATTACGATGGGCAGGAAGGTGCCGAGGTCGGCAAAGGCGCCGGAGAATTCACCAACTATCTGTTTTGTTGTATCTTTATTCAATGTCATTAAGTAGCAAATATATTCTTATTAGCTTAATCACGAAAATGTAATCGCAGCAGTTGTGCTGCTGAAACATTCCCTCATCAGAATGACGCCGGCTCAAGAAGAGTGGGGCGCAACAACATGGACTTTATAGGCGCTGCATAAACTCGGAAGCTGATAGTTCTAATATGTCCATCTAAGACTAGTTCAAAGCTTCCCTCTAATACTAGATGAGGATGATCGTAAATGTTTCAACGTAAAGTATTGACTATCGCACTTGCGGCAGCCGTGGCAATTTCCGGTTCGGCAATGGCGGGTGGTATTAAAAGCTATAATTTCAAACCCCTTGAAGAGTCCGCCAATGCCGCTGACTGGGACGCAACCGCTCCCTGGAAAGTGCCAAAGGGCTTCAAACAGTGGGTTGTTTCCGACGAGACCAATCTGAATATCTATGATGGCGGTCGTGATGACTGGCATGACATGAATACGGTCAATGAGACCGGACCCATGAAGGGCCGCTTCATGTACCGGACCCACGAACTGCGCAGCCCTGCCAACCAGCCGGAAGGCGGCTCTGTGAGTGTGGTTGATCTGCAGACCGGTGAAACCCGTCTGCTGGCCCAGGATCCCAGCTACGACGCCCTTGACGGTATTCGCTGGACCCCTTGGGGCACTCTCCTGTTCGCAGAAGAGATCACCGGCGGTCGCCTGCTTGAGATCTACCTGGAAGACGATCTGATGACCGCCAAAGAGGTTGTCGACAGACCGGCTGTGGGTCGTCTTGCCCATGAAGGTATAGATCTCGACAGTGATGGTAATGTCTATGTGGTGGATGAGCATCGCGGCCGTACCTCGGGCTGCAGTGGTGTGGTTCCTTGTGGCGGTGGCGTGTATAAGTTCGTACCCGATGTTGCCGGTGATCTTTCGGCTGGATCTCTGTATGCGTTGAAGGTGAATGGTGCAGATGGTGTTGGCCAGGGCGAGTGGGTCGGTCCCATCGATCCTATGACCGCCCGTGAGTCCGGTAGCGCCGCCGGTGGCCAGAGCTACCAGCGTCCTGAGGATCTGGAAGTGATCGGAGATACCCTCTATGTGGCAATCACCGAAGGCCCGAGAGATACCAAGACCGATGAGAGCGGTGCGCTTGTTTTCACTTCGGAACTCTACGAAGGTCGTGTCATCGCCATCAACCTCAGCAGCATGATGGTAACCGACTTCGTCAAGCCGGGTGTGAATGTGCCGAAGGAGATCGGTAAACCGGGTGAGGCGGGTCATCAGACTGGTTTCGACAGCGTGGACAACCTGGCTGAAGCGCCGAATGGCGACCTGGTGATGATCGAGGACAACAAGCCGTCCGATATCTGGTTCGCCAGTCAGGTGACCAACGAGTTCGGTGCATCCCGCTATGTCTCCCTGTTCGCTTCCCTGTCCGACCCTGGCGCAGAGGGTACCGGTATCTATTTCAGCCCGGTGGACCGCAACACCCTGTATGTCAACATCCAGCATTCGGCTAACGACGACGGCGACGGCACCTGGGCCATCAGCCGTGAGGATCCCAAGGAGAAGTATGGCGAGGACGACGAGCGTGAGGATGATGGCCGCAGAAGAGATAGATAAGAGCAATTGACAGGGACGTGAATTCCTAATGGATTAAGAAACTCCCTTATCGAGGCGGCCTTCGGGCCGCCTTTTTATTTTGCTTAGCTGCAAATGGACGCGAATTACCGCAAATCTACGCAAAAAAGATTTTTGACTATAGGACCTCATTCCAACACGGCCTGTCGCTATCACCATGACTTTCATGGCGGATGATTGTCGAATTGCCACCTCATAATTTGCGTGTATTCGCGGTTTATTTTCTCTTCCTCTCCGGCCTGGATTTCACATTTCTGTCATAAAGATATGGTACTTAGCCAAGACGGTAATGGTCCAGCCGGTACTGCGATGGGATTCTGATTGCAGAACCCGCATGTCGGGGCTTATATTGCCAAACAAAAACCTGACGATAACTTGATACCGAGGAATCTCCTTTTGAAAGCAAAGATTGGTATAAACGGCTTTGGCCGTATGGGCCGCCTGGCGCTACGGGCCGGCTGGGGTGAGGATTCAATGGATTTCATGCGCATCAACGAGATCGCCGGCGATGCCACCTGTGCGGCTCATCTGCTGCAGTTCGATTCGGTGCATGGCACCTGGGATGTGGATTGCGCTGCCCATGGGAGTGAGATCGCTGTCGGGAATAGCCGCTTGGCCTACAGCGCGAATCAGGATATTGCCGCCAGCGACTGGTCCGACTGCGATATCGTCATCGAGGCCACCGGCAAACACCACAAGAAACCGGACTCCCTGCAGGCCTATTTCGATCAGGGGGTGAAGAAGGTTATCGTCGCCGCCCCCACCGAAGGGGCATTGAACATCGTCTACGGCATCAACGACGACCGCTACGAGCCGGACAGGCACCACCTGATCACGGCGGCATCCTGCACCACAAACTGCCTGGCGCCTGTGGTGAAGGTGATGCACGAACAGGTGGGTATCCTGCAAGGCTGCATGACCACCATCCATGACATCACCAATACCCAGATCATCGTCGACAAGGGACACAAGGACCTGCGCCGCGCCCGCGCCTGCGGCCAGTCCCTGATCCCCACCACCACCGGCTCGGCGAAGGCGATTACCAAGATCTTCCCCGAGCTGGAGGGTAAGCTCAACGGCCATGCGGTGCGGGTGCCGTTGCTCAACGGTTCCCTCACCGACTTTGTCTTTCAGGCCGCCAGAGAGGTGACGGCGGAGGAGATCAACCGTTATTTCAAGGCGGCGGCGGAAGGGGGGCTGAAGGGTATCCTGGGCTACGAGGAGCGTCCCCTGGTCTCGGTGGACTATTTGAATGAGTCCCGCTCATCCGTGATCGACGCCCCGTCCACCATGGTGGTGGATGGCTCTTTGGTCAAAATCTACGCCTGGTATGACAACGAGTGGGGCTATGTCAATCGCCTGGTCGACCTGACCCGCAAGGTGGTGGAACACCTGTAATGGATCAGGGTCTGCGCAACTACCTGGTGGTTACCGGGGGCTACTGGGCCTTCACCATCACCGACGGCGCCATCCGCATGCTGGTGGTGCTCTATTTCCATCTCCTGGGTTATTCGCCCTTCGAAGTGGCGATGCTGTTTCTTTTCTACGAGTTCTTCGGCATCGTCACCAATCTGGTGGGCGGCTGGCTGGGTGCGCGCATCGGCCTCAACCTGACCATGCACATCGGCATGGGGCTGCAGGTGGTTGCGCTCTCTCTGCTCACCGTCCCGGATCCCTGGCTTTCAGTGGCCTATGTGATGTTCGCCCAGGCCCTGTCGGGGATCGCCAAGGATCTGAACAAGATGTCGGCCAAGGCGTCGGTCAAGACCATGGTGAAAGATGGCAGCGGGACCACCCTGTTCAAGTGGGTGGCGGTGTTGACCGGCTCCAAGAATGCCCTCAAGGGGGGCGGCTACTTCATCGGCGCGGCGTTGTTGGAACTGGTCGGTTTCCGCGGGGCCTTGGCCATTCTGGCCGCGATGCTGCTGCTGGTCCTGATTCTAACCGCCATACTGTTGCCCACCGGCCTGGGCAAGATGAAGTCTAAACCCAAATTCACCCAGGTCTTTTCCAACATCCCGGCCATCAACTGGCTGGCAGCGGCCCGCTTCTTTCTCTTCGGCTCCCGGGATGTCTGGTTCGTGGTGGGTCTGCCGGTGTTTCTCTACCAGGTGCTCGGCTGGTCATTCACCCAGGTGGGGGGATACCTGGCGCTCTGGATCATCGGCTACGGCATCGTTCAGGCCAGCGTCCCCAGGCTGGTCCGGCGCAGCCATCACGGGCTGGGGCCGGGTGGGGGTACGGCAAGAATTTGGGCATTCCTGCTGGCCCTGTTTCCGATAGCCATCGCGGTGGGGTTGCAAATGGGATGGCCCGCCGACACTGTGCTGGTGATCGGCCTGATCCTGTTCGGCGTGGTCTTCGCCGTTAACTCCGCGGTCCACTCCTACCTCATCCTGGCCTACTCCGATCATGAGAAGGTGGCCATGAATGTGGGCTTCTATTATATGGCCAACGCCGGCGGACGCTTGCTGGGTACCGTGCTCTCGGGGCTGATCTATCAGCTCGATGGGCTTACCGGTTGTCTCTGGTGGTCGGCCGGGTTCGTACTGGTGGCGGCTCTGCTTTCGTTCGGCTTGCCGGAGGTCAAGCGGGAAGCGGTGACCCAGGAGTAGTGGTAGACTCGAAGCTCAATGTTATGGGCAATATTATGGGGACAACCATCACAACATGGATGACGTCCGTGACCACTATGGCTGAAATAAGGACCAAAATATATCGAGGTATAAAGGTATATGTGCCGCTTATTTTTTCACTGATAATATCCGCTTGTACCGATAATCCGAAAATCGTCCAGTATGCGGAAAAATACACCGGACTTGGTGAAAACGAAGTCTATGTGGTCAGTCACGCATGGCATACCGGCTTTGTGATTCCCTCAACCAAGGTTTATGAGGTTGTTCCCTCATTGGAAGATAGATTTGGAGGTAGTGCCAATATCGAATTTGGCTGGGGTGACAAGAAATTCTATCAGGCCAAGGAGATCACCGCTGGCTTGAAAATAAGAGCAATATTATGGCCAACTGAAACGGTGGTTCATGCCGTGGCAGTGCCGGGAAATGTGAGGGATTATTTCGCTAATAGCCAAATGGAACTGCTGTGTTTAAGTGATAAAGAGCTTACAGCATTGGTAGACTTCGTTTCAAACAGCTTCAGAAAAAACAGATCGGGTGAGGTGGAACAGCTTAGCAATGGTATTTACGGGGATAGTCAGTTCTACAAGGGAGCTGGCGACTACCATCTGTTGAACACATGTAATGAATGGACGGGAAAAGGCTTGAAGAGTATGGGAATGGATATTTTTCCCGCCACCAAGTTCACGGCTGAAAGTATCATGACCTACCTTAGTGAGTACAATGTAAAGCGTAACAATAGAACAGTGTCGGGGATTGCCTCTGGGTGTGGGTTTAAGTAGGAGACTGGTAACGACTCCCCCCCGGTGGAATCATCCCGCGTTGGTCGCCGCACAGCTATCAGAAACTCGCTGTAAACCCATCCCTGGGCGCTTGATGTCCGCGTCCCTGCGGACAACAGTTTCTGATAGCTGTGCGGCAACCAACGCTTACTTTGATTATTCTTCGTACTTAGGCTGAATAGTTACAATTGGAGAAGCTGTTATTTTGGGTTGGCCTGATCCTCCGGCTGCAGATTTTTCTCATTGCAATGACTAGCAATTATCTCTTTCGCGGCGATTTTCAGGCGCACAGCTTCTGCCCAATCGTTTCCTTTTGGTACCAGTGGCGGCGCTACAATGATCCGCACCGCGCCATGGTGGGGAAAATTGGAATCGGACTGTAAGATTGCACGGGTGCCTCTGATGGTAACCGGTACGACCGGTACCCCGCTTTGCACCGCTGCCACAAAGGCGCCCATGTGAAACGGCAACAGACCGGGTTCGGCACGGAAGGTGCCCTCCGGATAGAAGGCCAGTGAATGGCCCTCGGCGATTTTGCCGGTGACCTCCTTGATAGCCGCAACGCTGCGACGGGAATCGAATCGTTCCACGAACAGGGTCTCAAGCCGTTGCAAAAACAGCCTTGAGTGGAAACTCTCCGCCAACTCTTGTTTCGCTACATAGATAAAATCCCGGGGTACGCCATCGATCAACGCCAGGGTATCGAGATAGCTGGTGTGGTTGGCTACCAGGATGATGGGTTGATCGGAAGCGGGCAGATGTTCAAGACCCTCTACACTGAGTGGCGTGGCGGTAAGGCCCCGCAGGATGCGAATCGCCGAGCGAATCAGGCCCCAGCGCCAGGTTAGCTTGGGTGACAACACTACCCAGAGCCAAACAAATGGGACCAGGCAGTAGAAGCATATCCAGGCGTGGGCTGCGAAGAGGTAACGGGCCGCTCCCTGTTGCATACCGCGCAGCCGTTTTGCCGCGCCAGATACCAGCAGGCTCAATACCTGCAGCGGCAACGGGCGCTGACCGCGCCCCAGCTGTCCCTGCTCATAGAGTTCACGCACGGTGCCCCGCCGTAGTTTACCGCTGGAGGTTTTAAGCACAGTGTGCGGGGGCACCAATAGCAGATCATCCGGCGGTATCCCCAGCAGATCGGTGGTCCGTTCCCGGATTATCTGCAGGAGTGCCAGTTTGCGTTCCTGATCCGTCTCCCGACTCTCTGCCACAACGATCAGGCGTTCACTGCCGGTGGTGGGGTCGTTGCTGGGAAACACTGCCACGCAGCCCTTGCGTATACCCTGCAGCTCGCCCAGCTGCTGCTCCAGTTCGTAGGGGTAGATGTTGCGTCCGCCACGGATGATCATCTCCTTGATACGTCCTGTGATATAGATCTCCCCATCGGCGATGTAGGCCCGATCACCCGTATCCAGCCAGCCGTCGCGGTACAAGCGTGCCGTGGCTTGCGGATTGTCGAAATAACCGCTGGTGGCGGAGGGCCCCTGGAACTCCAACCGCCCCTCTCTGCGCTCGGGCAGAGGATTGGCGCTGCTATCCACTACCTGAACCCTGTAACCGGGCAAGGGTCGCCCGCAGGCCACCATGGAGAGTGGATCGGGATCGCCTTCCGCCGCCGGTAGGGCCTCGCCGTTGAGCATGAAGCGTTCTCTGTTCACCCGGTCGATGACGGGTCCTCGCATTGGTGGTGGGAAGGCCAGGCCCACGGCCACCTCCGCCAGGCCATACACCGGGGCCAGGGCGCCTGCGTTCAGTCCGTATGGTGCAAAGCGCTGGGCAAATCCTTGCAGGGTGGCGGCGGTGACAGGTTCGGCGCCGTTGAAGGCGAAGCGCCAGGAGCTGAGATCGAGCCCGGCTATCTCCTCCTCGGGCACCTTGCTGAGACAAAGCTCGTAGCCGAAGTTGGGGGAGGCGGAGAGGGTTCCCCGGTGACGGTGGATGGCCCATAACCAGCGGGAGGGACGCGCCAGGAAGCGCAATGGGGACATCACCACCAGCGGCATCCCGTAGTAGAGACTGCCGAGCCAGGCACCGATCAGGCCCATGTCGTGGTAGAGAGGCAGCCAGCTTATGAAGACATCCTCGGGGGTGACCTTAACCGCTTCACCCATGGCGCGGATATTGGCCAACAGATCGGCATGGCTGAGCACAACACCCTTGGGATCTCCGGTACTGCCCGAGGTGTATTGCAGAAAGGCGATATCCTCCCCATTCCTGGCGACGGATGGGGGTGTGCTGGATCCACTCTCGAGTTCGGCCCAGTCGAGGATATGTTGTAGGGAGGGCACTTGGGTCCTGAGCAACTGGGCGACCCTGTGCGCCTTCTGGAAGGTGATCAGTATGCGTACTCCTGCGTTCTGCAGGATGCGTCCGTGGCGGCGTAGATGTTCCTCCAGCTGGGAGGGACGGGTGGGAGGGTAGATGGGCACCGGTACGGCCCCTGCCAACAGGATGCCGAAGAAACTGAAGAAATAGCTCTCGCCGGTGAGTAGCATCAGCGCCACCCGGTCGCCCGGTCTTACCGATCGCTCCCATAAGCTCGTCGCCACCCGGGCTGCACCCAGCCAAAGATCCTGGTAACTCAATTCATCGGGATCTTCATGGCTGCCATAGTGCAGTATATGTGCCCGTTGCGGCTGGTGATCCAGATGCCAGGCCAATACCTCCATCAGGGTCGAGGCCGCGGACGGAAGGGCGGCGACGCCACCAGGGAGTACCTGCCTTGTGGTGGTTTCTTCAGCTTCCGCTATGCCGGTTGTCTGCGCCAGCAGCGCCAACAGCGCGCGGGGTGTTTCAGCGAGTAGTGCCTCGTCCGGCATGAGGATCGCGAATCGCTTGTTGATACGGGCCACCAACTCAGTCCGTGCAAGGCTATCCAGGCCCAGGTCGTACTCCAGACGGCAGTCCAGATTCAACCCTTGCCGGTCGTGGCTGGCCGTGGGCATCTCATCGATCAATCCTTGAATCACGCCCAACAGATTATCCACCGTGATCTCGGTTTTTCGGGTATCCATCTCTGCGGGGAGTCGATTACCCATAGGCTTGTATCCTATAACCGTGCTTCACATAAGCTGTGACAACATAAAAGTATTTTAGGCGCACACGAATGGTATGTGATCATCCGGTGCTGCCAGTCATTTTTCTCAGGATGCAGATGTTTTACCTCGACTTCACTCCTACTTTGAAGTCTAGAAGAAAAAACAATTCCTCATACCCGTCAGGATGTGAGAGAAATCCAGGCATTAACCCTATCGCCGAGACCGTCGTTGGTATCGATTGCATCTTTTCTTCCGCACTGGAGAAGATCGCTTATCCTACGATATTGCCACCCTGGTCAGGCTTTGGATGTGTATACTAGGGCCTGTAACCATAGCTTCATGAAGCCTGATTGATTCCGATGAATAAAAACAACTTCCCCTTTGTCGCCTTGGGTATCGGCCTGATTTTACTGCTGGTTGTGATGAAAGGGGGTGAAACCCGGGTTGATGGGGCTACGGCCATCCCCCTGTTGACGCTTCTCGTGGTGAGTGAGTTTGCTTTTTTTGTCACCGCCATCGGGGCCTATATAGGGATCAAACATATTCTGGCGGTTGGATTGAAACCGCTGTATGCAGTTGTCACACTGCTATGCATGCTCCTGTCCGTCGGCTTTTTGTGGCATGGAATAGAGCTATGGCCCTTCACTACCTGACAGCTCTTGCCGGAGTTTGTCCCTGACCGCCATCAGTACCTTGCCAAAGGTGTTGTGGCCGCGTCCGTCACGGCCACAGCCCCAGAAGTAGTCGAATTGGCTGTTCTCGATGATCTTCTGCTCGTCGGTGGCTATCAATCTATTGGCCGCTTCCGCGTGGGTGCGGCATTTTATATAGATGCCGCGGGTCATGATCACTTCCTTCATCTTTTGCCAATCATTGCGTATGAGTTTTTTGTTTTGCTCAGCGAGTTTTTTTGCCTTCGCCGGATGGTCTGATTCGCGAATCGCATCGCGCAACTCGCCCGGCTCAAATTTCATGCCCTGGTAGTAGTGTTCCACGGAGGGCCAGGTGTCACCGTCAAGGTCAAATCCATACTTTGAGTAGCTGGAGAGTATATCGAGTGGATCAGTGCGGGATACATAAAGCGGTGAGGATTCAGACCTTGAGAAAATCATCAGTTAACACCAGTAACCTTAGAATGAGTTATCATTGTCTCTCAACCTGACTCAGTATCCAAGTCGTGAAAAGAAGGGATGATCGGCATGCTGTTTTTCGGATCAAAGGATTATGGATTTTAGACAGAGGCTTGAATGCATAGCGGGAAAAATCGACAACTATAAGGTTGAGGTATCTGGGCTCAGGGATGCAGGAGTCTGGTATCAGCTTGGATTTGGTCTCCTGCTACTATTTCTGTTCCCCGTGCTCATTGTCGAATTGTTGCTTGTATTGTTGATTGGTAAGGATATCGGAGTTTTTGTACCGGCGACGGTTGTCGAGCCGCCCGTCTTGATCGAAGCTGAAATACCTGAATCTCTGCGGGACCTGATACCCTTGGCCAGGAAGTTCGGAATCGGCTGTGACGCGGAAAGGGGGGATATCATGAAAGCCGCATCACTCGAGGAGCTTTCTGATTTAGAGAGTCGTGTCATGCCGCGACAGCAGGAGATTGCAGACTGGTTGGATACATATCCAGAAACTGAGATCTCTGATACAGCGGCATACTTCCTCTATCTGGGATCTGCTTGTGATGAAGTGCCGCTGTATATAGCCGAACAGGAACAAGGACAGATACATGAAGAGTAGACGGCGCTCAATGCCATGGATTCGCGGCCAACAATCCGTCTCACTCCTCTTGTCGAGATACTCATGGTTTAGCGCTGTTTGATGGTACCTCGCTTATCTTCAACTCTATTGTCGGGTAGAACTGCCTGAAACGGTTTTTGAGATCGTCAGGTCTGGAAAGGATATTTCCGGTCGCTATACCATCGTCCTCATAGTCGGGGTGGTCACTGATCGCATAGCGGACCACATCGTCTATGAGGGTGTATATGAAGGTCAGGATCTCTGGATTGAATATGTCGTTATGACCTGCCATTACCGTTTTATCCGTCTTAATGAACTGGAGTGGATATTTCTCAGGGAGAGGGCCGATAGCCGGGTGCCCATCGAGCGTTGTCAATCCTTTTGGCACACACGCGTCCGGTAGCTCTTCGCAGCTGTGCAGAGTCGGTTCCGGTATCTCGCTGGAGGTATCCATTTTCAAGCGGTGAGTCAAATAGGGTGCAAAGTTACCGGTGGTTGTGGCGTCGAGATGTTCTTCCCGCAGTATCAACGAATCCTGAGTCAGACGGTCGTGGTAGTAGGATCGTTGCAGATCCATCTGACGCCATGTAAACAGCAGGCCGATGGTCTGGCCGATAGGAAAGACGTAGTGGGTTGCCCAATCCGCGTCAGTGCTGATTGAATAAAAGAGTGGATTGCTCGGGCCGGTGATTTTATTTTTTACCGCCGCCTCGACCATGTTTAATGTCTGGTTTGCTTCTATCGCCGGATTGAGCACGATTACCGCATCCCCAATCGTTCCACCAGGTTCCTGTTCCTGTCTGTCATTGATTATGATTTCCGAGATGATTTCTGTTACTGCGCTAACCGCAATCGCACCGCCGAAACTGTGTCCCACAATCGCCAATACATTAGTTGGATCTTTATGGTCGATCTTAGCCAGCTCCAGGAGTAGCTGAGTTACCCCACCCTTGCCGACCTCCTGTGCCACCGCCTTACGATCCCAGAACGTCACTTCCTTGAGCAGGGGCATTTCGATGCTGAGCCCCCGCCATCCTATGTAAACACCGACCAGGCGCCTGTTTATCAACTGCGCGGAACCTGATAGTACTTCCAGGGTTTTTTTGAAGTCTTTGAGGTTCTCGTCGTTTTCGTCGGCATTGTGTTTCCAGCCGTGAATGAAAACGATCGTCACTACGCCATTCGCCTCCCGGCGCTCCTCTATTTTTGATGTGACCTCGCGTATCCATTCATCATTGAAGGCATTGCCACGCTCGGTATATTCGGCGAACGCCAGATCATAATTCGGATACTCCTGATAATAACTCTGCTTGCAATCGCTGCTGTTCGGATTGTTGCAGTTGCCTTCTTTCCATTCTATGGAATGATAGGGGTTGGTGGTGGTGCACCCCGAAATTAATAACACGAGAATCAACAAACCGATCGGGCTCGATCTTTTTACGCTACGCTGCTCCATCTCGATACCTCCCTGTAAATATATAATTTATAGTTGAAGTCGATGTTGGATCGGCTGTCTATACGACTACTGTGGTAACTGTAGGTCACAATTACCAGGCTTTCAAAAAACGATACCCGTCAGTTTGGCTGAATCGTGGATTGCAATAACACGATCAATTCAGTGGGCCCGTGCACGCCATATGCCAGGGTCTGCTGAATGTCCGCCGACTTGGAAGGTCCTGATATGAGCAGTGCATTAGTCGGCATCTGTTGCGCCCACTCTTCGGCCTCGACCGCCTCGGCAAAGTTGTTGTAAAGCTTTTCGCTATCCACCACAACGAAATGTACCGGCGGTACCAGGGACCAGGTGCGGGGTTCGAATTCGTCCGGCCATAGGATCAGGCTTCCGGTCTCTGCTATGGCGGCCCTGGCTGATGTGACTGCCGCATCGGTGTGAAAAAAGATCTCTTCTTTCCACTCATCCACCGGCCTCTCGTCACAAACAAGTTCGGGGAGTAGGGTATCTCCCCAGGCAGCCTCGATCCCTAGCGCCAGCGGCCCCTGTTTTGCGTATAGCAGGTTGTTGATCTGTTTATCCGCGAGCAAGCTTTTCAAGCTGTCGGTCCAGTTCTCTGGGTCGACCACATGGACCTCGGCACGCACTGATTCGAGCATCGATTTGAAATGGGCGATGCGTGCTGCCATCGGCCAGGTCGGATTGTCTATGTCGACGGGTTGACTCGGGGTGTCAAAGCTTGGCTGTTTCATGCGCAAACGTTGCAGAATGGCCTGTTTGGCGCTAGTGGTCATTGAATCCCTCCTCCCGCGCGCGCTCATGCAGGGTCTTGGGGGCGATACGTGGCGCCTCGCGCACCTGGGTCCAGGGGCCTAAACCCATGGGCAGTATCTTGCGTATACGGGTGGCATAGGTGGTTGCCAGGCGATACAGACGCGGATTGCGATGCAGCCAGCTCCACCCCTGCCAAATTGTGGCTTCCATGAACTTGCGGCCGCTGCCCTGTCCATGGGTGGTGCCGTCCCGGTCTGCGCGATTGCGCTCGTATCGCAGCCGATTCAGGAGTTTGGGTATCGGAATCCGCACCGGGCAGACCTCGGCGCAGGCGCCACAGAGGGTGGAGGCGACAGGTAGTTCCCCCAGATCATCCGCTCCCGCCTTCTGTGGTTCGAGAATCGAGCCGATGGGTCCGGGTATGGTGGTGCCGTAGGCATGGCCGCCGATGCGGGTATAGATGGGGCAGTGGTTCATGCAGGCACCACAGCGGATGCAACGCAGGGTGTTGACCAGCTCGTTGTCTTCATAGATACGCGAGCGGCCATTGTCGAGCAGGATCAGATGGACCTCTTTGGGCCCATCCTTCTCTCCCGGCTTGCGCGGGGAGTTGATCATGTTGAAGTAGGTGGTGATATGCTGCCCGGTGGCGCTGCGGGTGAGCAGTTTCAGCAGGGGAGGGATGTGGGCCATTTTCTCCACCACCTTTTCTATACCGGTCACTGCGATATGCACCGGCGGCACGGTGGTGCACATGCGCCCGTTGCCCTCGTTCTCCACCAGGCAGAGGGTGCCGCTTTCGGCAACCGCAAAGTTGACCCCGGAGAGGCCCACCCTGGCGGCGTAGAATTTCTTGCGCAGAATGCCCCGGGCGTTACGGGTCAGGGTATCCACGTCATCGCTATAGGGGATGTCGGGAAATTTTTCATTGAACAGCTGGGCGATATCCTGGCGGGTCTTGTGGATGGCCGGCGCAACGATGTGCGAGGGGGGCTCGCCAGCAAGCTGCAGGATGTACTCACCCAGGTCCGACTCCAGGCACTCGATGCCGTGGGATTCCAGATACTGGTTCAGCGCCATCTCTTCCGAGACCATGGATTTACCCTTGATCAGCAGTTCGGCCTCGTGGGCCCGCATGATGCCAAGGACGATCTCATTCGCCGCATCCACACTCTCGGCCCAGTGCACATGGATGCCGTTGCCGGTGCAGCGCTGTTCCAGCTGCTCCAACAGTTGCGGCAGTTTTGACAGGGAGTTGGCACGGATCTGGGCTCCCCGCAGGCGCAGTTTCTCCAGGGCGTCGGCATCGGGAAAACAGGCCTTGCGACTGGCCATCAATCCATCCATGGCGGAACGCAAGCTCGCTTTGAGCTGAGCATTGGCCAGGGCTTGTTCGACCCGGATATGAAAATCAGCGCTCTGTTGCATCGGTGCGTTCCCAGATGAAGCTGGCGATATGCTGGCTCTCGATCGATTCCTGCCGGTGTTCCAGATGACCGCCGATATTCATCAGGCAGCCACAATCTCCGCTGACCAAAACATCCGCCCCGGTGGCGGTTATGGCATTCGCCTTGTCGTTCACCATCTCGGCGGAGATGGCCGGTTGCTTGACCGCAAAGGTGCCACCGAAGCCGCAGCACTCCGCTTTGCGTACCTGCTCCACGAGCTCCACGTTCGACAGCTGCTGCAGGAGGGCCTGATGTTCTTCCGCGACACCCATTTCGCGGCGTGCCGAGCAGGAGGTGTGGAGGGCGACTTTGACCGGTGAACCCAGATCCTTCAATTCGATCTTAAGGACATGCAGTAAAAACTCGGTAAGTTCGTAGACCCGTGTAGCGAAGGCCTCGACCCGGCTCTTTTCCTCGCTCTTCTCGAACATCCCGGGATAGTGGTAACGCAGCATCCCGGCGCAGGAGCCGGAGGCTACCACGATGGGATGGTCTTCACTGAAGCATGCCAGCTGTTGCAGCGCCACCGCTTTTGCCTCGCTGCGATAGCCGCTGTTCCAGGCCGGTTGTCCGCAGCAGGTCTGGTCCTGGGGAAAGATCACTTCCACACCCTCCCTGCGCATCAGCTGCATGCCGGCAAGCCCGGCTTCGGGGTAGAACAGATCCATCAGGCAGGTGGCGAAGAAATAGACCTTCTCGGGTTTGGCCGGGTATTGCTTTTGCTCTAACATCTCATCTCCCGGGAGTGGCTTTTCTCCATCCTATGACCTATGCAACTTCGAAAAAGCCATATTGGGTGGGCTTAGAATCTCTTTATAGTTAAACCCGGATTACAAATAAAGCCTACATTTTATCTGTCTAACGAGGCGCAACAATAGCTCGTCACTGTACTGCGGCCGCCAAACTCAAGCGTAATATGGCAGTTACTGAGAATCCATCAGGAGCTGTAAGAACAACCGTATCCAGATAGTAAAGATCAGTACATAGCTGAGAATGAAGGCATTTTTACGATGCAGGATATTGTTCGTACCCATATGTATCCATGCATGGAGGAAGCGACTGGCGATATATGCCCAGGCCATAGCTATATATGCCACGTCAGTCCGATTTTGCTGCAGAATAAGGATGAGAGAGAGATAGAACAGCAATGGGGTCTCTAGCAGATTATCGAAATGCTGGTTGATTTTGAGCAGATATTCAGGTTGCTTACCACCGCGATTGTATTTGAAATAGGAGATTCGCAATGAACCTTCGCGTACCGCCCTGTAGCGTGCGACAAGCATTGCGATGCCAACCAGGCCAGTGAACAGTACCAGGATTATCATGGGGTAGAGTATGTGATGCTGATTCATGTGCACTATCCTTGACAGCAGTGTGTGTCGTTTCGCCAATCCGGTTGTCTTGAGGGCTATAGGTCTGTTCCAGGATAGTAACGGGCATTAAAATATGATCAAGATCATATTTAACAACGAGGTAACCATGCCTTACTCACCACAACATAAAGAAGAGAGTCGACTGCGGATACTCGAGAGCGCGGCTAAAAGCTTTCTGCACAAGGGTTATGAGCAAACGGGTATCAATGATGTCATGCGCGATGCGGGTATGACCCGTGGTGCCTTTTATGCCCATTTCAGCAGTAAGAGCGAACTCTATGATAAGGCGATGCTCTATGCAGCGGCACATGGCCGCTTGGCGTCACACAAAAACAGCGGGCAAAGGGGGTCTGAGTGGCTCATGACCATGCTTGAGGGCTATTTGAGTCTGGATCATCTGGTGGGGGAAGAGACGCCATGCCCATTGGCATTTCTTGTCACCGATATCGCCAACAGGGAGCCGCAAGTTCGTCAGACCTACACGCGCATATATCGGCGTATGAATAGCCTGATCGAACGTTACCGGGATAATCCGTCAAATCAGCAGAATGAGGAAGTTCTCGCCCTGACTGCCTTAATGGTTGGCGGTGTGGCCCTGAGTCGTGTGGTGGACGACGAGCGGCTTGCTGAAAGGATATTGACCAGCTGCCGGCAGACAGCGGCCGAATTATTGGATATTCAATAGAACATAATCCTACTCAGCAATATCTTCTTAACTTTGTTAACATATTCGTCACAAAATTAAAAAACAACAGCCGCCCGGCAAACCCCAGACAGCTATTGGTTGTATGTCGGGCTAAACGACAACCAAGAACCTGAAGGATGGATCTGCAGGATTCCCATACCTGCAATACGCTATGTATATCTGCTTAATAAGCGTGCACGGTCTTATTCGAGGACACGACCTGGAGCTAGGACGCGATGCCGACACCGGGGGACAAACCAAGTACGTGGTCGATCTGGCCAAGGCACTGGCGGAGTTGGACGCGGTCACCCAGGTAGACCTGGTGACACGACGGGTGGTGGATCCGGACATCAGCGACGACTATGCCGAGCTGATCGAACCCATCACTTCCAAGGCGAGAATCGTACGCGTCGATGCGGGTCCCGATGGCTATCTGATGAAAGAGACCCTGTGGGATCATCTCGACAGCTTCATGGATAACCTGCTCAACTGGCTCAACGATCAACCGCGCATGCCAGATATCGTCCACAGTCACTATGCCGACGCAGGCTATGTCGGTGTCAGGCTATCTCATCTGCTGGGGGTACCCTTGGTGCATACCGGTCACTCCCTGGGGCGTGACAAACGGCATCAACTGTTAGCCAAGGGATTATCGGGGCGGGAGATCGATCAACGTTACAACATGGATCGGCGCATCGAGGCGGAAGAGGAGTTGCTGGCCAATGCGGACCTGGTCATCACCAGCACCCATAACGAGATTGAGGAACAGTACAGTCTCTATAATTACTATCAGCCGGACAATATGGCGGTCATTCCACCGGGTACCGACCTGACCCAGTTTCACCCGCCAGATACCAGCGCCAATGAGATCCCCTTTGCCAAGAGCCTGGGCCGCTTTCTGCAGCAGCCGGATAAACCGATCATCCTTGCATTGTCACGCCCGGATGAACGCAAGAACATCCTCACCCTGCTGGAGGTCTATGGCGAATCCAGCCAACTGCAGAATGCGGCCAATCTGGTGATCGTGGCCGGCAATCGTGACGATATCCGGGATATGGAGAGTGGCCCGCAATCGGTGATGACCGAACTGTTGATGATGATCGACCTCTACGACCTGTACGGTCATGTGGCGATTCCGAAGCGCCACCTGGCCAAAGAAGTGCCGGACATCTACCGCCTGGCCGCGTTGTCAAAAGGGGTGTTTGTCAACCCGGCATTGACCGAACCCTTTGGCCTGACCCTACTCGAGGCGGCGGCCAGCGGTCTGCCGTTGATTGCGACGGAGAATGGTGGGCCGGTGGATATCATCGGCAACTGTAACAACGGATTGCTGGTGGACCCTTTGGACAAGAAGGCCATTCGCAGCAGCCTGTTGAAGATATTGCACGACAATACGCTCTGGCAGAAGTTTTCCCGCAACGGTTTGAACGGGGTGCGCAAACACTACTCCTGGAAGGCCCATGCCCAGAAATATATTTCCAGGATCGAACCACTCCCGGCCGGATACGATCGATTGCCCACCAAGCCGCCAAAACATGTCAAGCATCGTTATCGGGATCGCGCCATCTTTACCGATCTCGATCAAAATCTCCTCGGCAATCCCTCCGGCTTGAAAAAGTTTATCGAGGTTGTACGGCAAAACAGAAAATGCGCCACGTTCGGCATCGCCACCGGCCGGCGCCTGGACGATGCCCTGACGGTGATGAAGAAGTTTTCCATACCCATCCCCGATGTATTGATCACCAGCCTGGGTACCAAGATTCACTATACCCAGGGCCTCTCCATCGATGACTTCTGGATAGAGCATATCGATCATCTGTGGCAACCGAAGAGTGTGCGCCGGGTGATGGCGAACCTGCCGGGGATCAAGGCGCAGTCGAAGCGGGAGCAGAGCTACTTCAAGATTGCCTATCACTACGATCCCAACAAGGCACCCTCGGTGGATGAGATCAACACCCTGCTGCACAAGGAGGAGCTGACCTGTAATGTGATTCACGCCTTCGGCCAGTTCCTGGATATCCTGCCTTCACGCGCCTCCAAGGGGCAGGCGCTGCGCTACGTGGCCCAGCGTCTGGATATTCCGCTGGAAAACATTCTGGTGGCGGGTGGTTCAGGCGCCGATGAGGACATGATGCGGGGCAACACCCTGGCGGTGGTGGTGGCCAACCGTCATCATGAAGAGCTGTCCCACATGGTCGACCACGAACGCATCTACCTGGCCAATAGCTCCCACGCCTTGGGCATCCTGGAAGCCATCGATCATTACGATTTTTTTCAACGCTGTAACGTTCCGGAAGAGCAAGAAGAGCAATGAGTGAAAGGTTATTAGTCTGCACAGATCTGGATCGAACCCTTATTCCCAATGGCCCGCAACCCGAGTCGGTGCAGGCCAGGGTAAGATTCAAACAGCTGTGTGCCAGCGATGAGGTGCTGCTTGCCTATGTCAGTGGCAGGGATCAGTCGCTGGTGAGAGACGCAATCGCCGATTATACATTGCCGCAGCCGGACTATGTTATCGGTGATGTGGGCACCTCTCTCTACCATGTGGAGTCCGCGGATGATTGGCGTCATCAAGCGAATTGGCATCAACACATCAGTCAAGACTGGAACGGCAGGTCGCACCAGGATCTGAAACAGCTGTTTTCCGATATCCCAGGCCTTCGTCTGCAGGAGGATGAAAAACAGAACCGCTTCAAATTGAGTTACTACCTCTCACCTGACCAGGACCAGCAGCCGATACTCGAAGAGATGGGGTTGCGCCTGCAACGGGAGACGGTGGCCGCGAGCCTGGTCTGGAGTATCGATGAGACAGCCAACATGGGCTTGCTCGATGTACTGCCTGAGCGGGCGACCAAGTACCACGCCATCGATTTTCTCAGGGAGTCCCTGGGCTATGGGCTGAATGAAACGGTCTTTTCCGGAGACAGCGGGAACGACATGGAGGTGCTGGTCAGCCCGATTCCCGCGGTACTGGTAGCGAATGCCCAGGCCGAAGTCAGACAGCAGGCGCAGCAGTCGGTGGACGCGAATGGCAATGGTGGCAGCCTCTACATGGCCAAGGGGGGATTCATGGCCATGAACGGGAACTACAGCGCCGGCATTATCGAAGGGGCCGCTCACTACCATCCGCAGTTAATCGCCCGGCTGTTGGCCGTGTGAGTCGGCAGGTCATGAACAGACACGCCATTGCGATCTTTGGTGAAGTGCTCTTCGACTGCTTTCCCGAGGGAGAACAGATTTTGGGTGGCGCACCGTTCAATGTCGCCTGGCATCTTCAGGCATTTGGCCGTTCGCCGTTGTTTATAAGCCGTATCGGCAGGGATGACGAGGGTGATGTCATTCTGCGGTCCATGGATCAGTGGGGGATGCAGACTGAATACCTGCAACGGGATGAGCAGCACCTCACGGGACGGGTAGCGATTACCCTTGAAGCGGGGGAGCCCAGTTATGAGATTGTGGCCGATGTGGCCTATGACTTCATCGATGCGGCCAGTTTAGGGGAGGTTCAGGCGACCACTCTCTATCATGGCAGTCTGGGTTTGCGAAATCCGGTTGCCAGGGAGGCACTGCACAGGTTGAAGGCAAACCACCCCCAACGCATCTTCATGGATGTCAATCTGCGTGACCCCTGGTGGCAGCGGGAGTCTGTGTTGAACTGGGTGGCCGAGGCCGACTGGGTCAAGCTTAATGAGGACGAACTGCTACAGCTCCATGGTGAGAGCGATGATCTGTTGACCACGGCAACCAGCTTCAGGCGTCAGTACAAGCTTGAGGGATTGGTGGTGACCCTTGGGGCGCGAGGGGTGCTGGCGGTGACCGCCGATGGCCGCTCCGCCCGGATTGAACCCGAGGTCAATCCGAACCTGGTCGACACGGTCGGAGCGGGGGACGCCCTGACCTCCGTGCTGATCCTGGGCCTGGAACTCGATTGGCCTTTACAACTGACCCTGGAACGTGCCCAGGGCTTCGCTTCGGCCATCGTGGGACAGCGTGGGGCCGTCGTCGATGATCCCGCCTTTTATCAAAGCTACATCGACGCCTGGCAGCTTGCCTGATCCCTGAGTTAGATTACAGTCTTGTAAAAATTACAGTGTCATATTGATGCGTGGTAGGGGTGAGTCTCAGTCTCAGCTCATGTCACGGTGTGAACTATATTCAAGATATAATCAGTGCATACGGATTAAGATGTGAGGTATCAATTACGAGGAGATACTAAATGGATAATTTGTATTACTCTCCAAGTGAAAAAATGGTCTTTTGGATCGCGGGTTACGTAGATTTTACAGGCACTTATCGAAATATACCGAGTGTGATGGAGTATGCAGAGCAGTTTCAAAGAAAATTTGCAGCCAAAGAGGTTAAAACAAAAATAATAAAAAGTGCTGGTAACAAGGGAAAGCGTCTGTTTTTTGCCTCGATCGACAGCCAACCGGTTGGTGCTTTTAATATTGGTGAACGACGCAATATGGATGAATGGCTCAGTCAGTAGCCTATCCAGTCGATACCTGGCGAACCAGTCACATGTCGGGCAGAGTCAGACACTACTTGAAGATGCTGCTATAGACGATTTCAGTCAACATCAGTCTATACTGAATTGTAATACTTTTCTGTCAAGTCATATGTGGAAGGTTTAACATCTGCATGCCCCGAAATCAGAAATGATACTTACCGGCTCTTCATATTATTTAATGACCTTGACACATAACATGACCTACACTGATGTCTCTTTTGATAAGAGGTTGATGGTTTATATTTGTTTATATTGATTGCAGCTAGATGAGTAATCATAAATCTTGGTTCTCGTGCCATTAGGCATTGTGTCGTCAAGACGGATTACCCCAGTACTGCATAGACCTGTTTCTTGTATTCAGCTCGAGGTTACCGAACTATAATCTCTCCTCAACCCATATCTATCTTCTCTCGCTTAAGCGTGTAAACTCCTACAACTGGCAGCCGATACGGTATGTAGTCCATTTTCCAGGTTCGCAATCATGTATGAACAGGTCTCCCATTCCCTGCTGAATCAGATTCTCGACGAGATCAAGCCCGAGATCCGGGAGCGGGATCTGCGCCATTTCTATACCCGTCTCGGCGCCAATTTCTATGTCATTCACCAGCTGTTTCACTATCTCTACGGCAAGCGGGAGGACTTCAAGGAGCAGATGATCCACCTGGTGGAGGTGATGGCGACCCGTTACATCCAGCGGCATATCGCACTCAAGCAGCTCGACAGTGAACGGGAGAAGGATCACAACTGGTTCCTCAGTCAGGAGTGGGTCGGCATGGCGCTGTATGCGGATGGTTTTGCCGATGATCTGCTGGGTGTGGAGAGCAAGCTGCCCTATCTGCAGGAGTTGGGCATCAATATGGTGCATGTCATGCCGGTCATGGTCTGCCCCGAGGGGGCCAGTGACGGCGGCTATGCGGTGAGTGACTTTCGCAACATCGACCCCCGGGTCGGCAACCTGGACGCCATCAATATCCTCTCTGCATCCGCGCGTAAACGGGGCATGCTGCTGATCCTGGACATGGTGCTGAACCATACCTCGGATGAACATGAATGGGTGCAGCGGGCGCGCGCCGGTGAAAAGCGCTACCAGGACTATTTCTATATCTTCGACAACCGGGATGTGCCGGATATGTTCGAGGAGAACATGCCGGAGATCTTCCCTGAAACCTCTCCCGGTAATTTCACCTGGGATGAGACCATGCAGAAGTGGGTGATGACCGTCTTCAACCACTACCAGTGGGATCTCAACTACAGCAATCCCGCGGTGTTTATCGAGATGCTCGATAACAATCTGTTCTGGGCCAACCAGGGGGCGGATATCCTGCGCCTGGATGCGGTGGCATTCTTATGGAAAAAGATCGGCACCACCTCTCAGAACGAGCGCGAGGCGCACCTGATCCTGCAATTGATGAAGGATTGTTGCCAGGTGACCGCGCCGGGCGTGCTGTTCATCGCCGAGGCGATCGTGGCACCGGTGGAGATCACCAAATATTTCGGTGAGGATGCGGTGATCGCCAAGGAGTGCGAGATCGCCTATAACGCCACCTTCATGGCGCTGATGTGGGATGCGGTCGCCACCAAGAACACGCAGCTGCTCCGACAGGGTATTCAGAGCCTGCCCACTAAGCTGGATCGCGCCACCTGGCTCAACTACCTACGCTGTCATGACGATATCGGGCTGGGTTTCGACGATGCCGATATCGTGCGCGCCGGCTATCAGCCCGCTGCCCATCGCCAGTTCCTGGTGGACTATTTCACCGGTCAATATGCCGACTCCCCGGCCAGGGGTCAGCCGTTCGGGGTCAATCACAAGACCGGGGATGCGCGCATATCCGGCTCACTGGCCTCCCTGGTGGGGCTGGAGAGCGCCATCGACAGCAATGACGATGAGGCAATCGAACGCTCGATAAAGATGATTCTGCTGGTGCACAGTATGATCTGCTCCTTTGGCGGCATACCCCTGATCTACTATGGCGATGAGATCGGCACCCTCAATGATCGCAGTTACCTGGAGGACGAGAACAAGGCCGGTGACAATCGCTGGTTGCAAAGACCGAAAATAGATTGGGAGAGGGCGGAGCGTCGGCATCAGCACGGCACCCCGGAGCAGCGGATATTCAGCGCCCTGAAGAAGATGATCGCCGCACGCAAGGGTATCCCGGCATTTGCCGACTTCAACAACCGGGAACTGGTGGATGTGGAGAACCCCCACCTGTTCGTGTTTTGGCGCACCGACCCGTTTATGCCCCTGGGGTCGGTACTGGTGGTGTGCAACTTCGATGATTCACCCCAATACATGGAGCTCTCCGCATTGGGCAACCGGGGCATGTTCGAGTATGGCAATCTCAAGGATATCTATTCAGGGGAGTCGCCCCGGCTGTTCAAGGACCAACTGGTTGTGCCACCATTCCACTTCTACTGGCTGACGGATGAGCGTCCGGATGTGGGATTTTAATTCCAACTCATCATCCGTGATCCATTTGTGAGATTTCCGTGAACCTTTCGCCATCGGTGTATGATGGAATCAGCATCAACACACGGGAAAATTGATTCTATGCAGCGCAAGGTACTTATCGTTGAAGACGAGCCCGATATCGCTCATCTGGTACAGACTCACCTGAACGATATCGGTTGTGAGGCCGACATCGCCGGCAATGGCGCCGCGGCGATGGGTCTGTTCAACAAGGGCGGCTACCAGTTGGTGGTCCTCGATCTGATGCTACCCGACACGGACGGTCTGACCCTGTGTCGTAAGATGCGTAGCGCGGGTGACTATGTGGCGATTCTCATGCTGACCGCAAAATCCACCGAACTCGACCGGGTGGTGGGGCTCGAGATGGGGGCGGACGACTATCTCACAAAGCCCTTCAGCGTGCCGGAACTGCTGGCGCGGATAAAGGCCCTGTTTCGGCGTATGGAGGCGTTGCAGAACAGTGGTGGCGAGAGTGGTGGTGAAGAGGTGATCGAGCGGGGCGGACTGAGCATCGATGTGGCCAAACGGATCGTGAAGGTCGACGGCAAGTTGGCTGACCTGACGGCCAGGGAGTTCGACCTGCTGCTCTTTTTCGCCCGCCAGCCCGGGCGCGTCTTCAGTCGCATCCAACTGCTGGATAAGGTCTGGGGATATAACCATGACGGCTACGAACATACCGTGAACTCCCACATCAACCGCTTGCGGGCCAAGATCGAGGAGGATCCAGCCGCCCCCCGCTATGTACTCACGGTATGGGGTGTGGGCTACAAGTTCAGCGAGGATCAGGAATGAACCCGCCGCGCCGCCACTCATGACTCAGCGATAGATCAGTCATATGTTGCATACACTCTACGCCCGTCTCTCGCTTGCCCTTATCGGTCTGTTCCTGGTGACCGGGCTGCTCTACACCTTGATCACCTCGGCAATGACCGAGAGCTATCTGCAGGAGATCACCCAACACTTCAATCGCGATCTTGCCAGCAGAATCGTTGCGGACCGGCAGCTGGTCATCGACGGCGAGATGGATGACAAGGCGCTGAAAAAGACCTTCAGCGTCTACATGGACATCAATCCCAGCATTGAGATCTACCTGCTGGACGAAGAGGGAAAGATCCTCGCCTTCTCCGCCGATCCGGGAAAGGTGAAACGTAAACGGGTCGATCTGCAACCCATTCAGGCCTTCATGGACGGGGAGGGCTTTCCCCTGCTGGGGGATGATCCCCGCTCCCATGAACGACGCAAGGCCTTCTCGGTGACACCGGTACCCGCCGGTGACATGCCGGCGGGCTATCTCTATGTGGTGCTGCGCGGTGAGGAGTATGACAATGCGGAACAGGCGGTGCAGGAGAGCTACGCCCTGCGCTACAGCGCCAGTGCCGTGGCGGTGAGCCTGGGATTCGGACTCCTCACCGGCCTGCTGCTGTTCCATTGGCTGACCCGGCGCGTGCAACGCCTCTCCCAGGTCATGTCCTCCTTCCAGCAAAGCAACTTCACCGAGCACGAGCAGTTCGCCAAGGCCTACACGGGACCCGGTGGCGATGAGGTGGACCGCCTGGGCGAGGCCTTCGACGAAATGGCGAACCGCATCATCGATCAATGGGGACAACTCAAGGAGCAGGATCGCCTGCGCAGGGAGCTGGTGGCCCAGGTCTCCCACGACCTGCGCACCCCACTCGCCGCGCTGCACGGTTACCTGGAAACGGTCAACATGAAGGCCGAGGACCTGGACGAAACCCGCCGGGACGAATACCTGGCCATTGCCCTCAACCAGAGCGAACGCCTGAAACGCATGGTCGAAGACCTGTTCGAACTGGCCAGCCTGGATGCCCGGGAGACCCAACCGGTCTGCGAACCCATGCCCCTGGCGGAGCTGGTGCAGGATGTGATTCAGAAATTCCAACTCCGCGCCCAGCAGGCGGGGGTCACCCTGGCCTGGCAGATCCCCGAATCCCCACCCTTCGTCAACGCCGACTACGCCCTCACCGAACGGGTCCTGGACAACCTCATCGGCAACGCCCTGGATCACGTGGAGCAGGGCGGCACCATCACACTGGTGATCACCCGGCAGGACCAGGCGGCGGTGGTCAGCGTCACCGACAGCGGCACAGGCATCAGTGAGGATGATCTACACCACATCTTCGAACCCTTCTACAAAAATCGCAAGGCTGGCAAAGAGGGCGGCCATGCCGGACTAGGCTTGGCCATTGCTCAGCGCATGGTGGAGCTACAGGGTGGGGAGATAAGTGCGGCCAATGGTGAGGGGGGTGGGGCTTGTTTTAGTTTTACCTTGCCGCTTACCGGGTCGTGATCTCATCCATACCTGAGTGATGTCTTTAAAGACCCGCTATTTATATTACAGTGTTAAAGGTGTGATTCACGCCACACTCTCATGTAGTTGTTTTCTGAAAGGTGCTACTAGTCATCGATTGCCTGTTCCAATGCCCGAGTAATAATCGTTAGTCTCTAACCACCCAAGGATGGGTTGTAACAAAAAGGTTATAAGGACATGAAAGACTCGACGGTTATTGTTTGCTCGATGCTATTTTTCTTTACACTTTCAATGCAAGGATGCGGCGGCAGTGGTGGTTCCTCTGATAATCCAACAGATGCAGGGGATCAGACTGCCAGCGATGAAGTTGTTGACAATGCTTCAGATAATTATACAGGTAGTGAGGACCAGGCAGTTATCGATGAGAATAACGCCAAGGACCTTGCCATAACTGCTGTTTCCGGAATCATCCATGCTGTTGAGGAAAGCGATTATGCGTTTCCGATGCAATCCGCAGGGAAGAATTTCATCTCAAGCGCTTCAATTAATATGATGGGAACGGCTGATGCAAGTTCTGAAATGTGCATACATGGTGGCGAGGCGATTGTGGAGTATGATGATGACACCGGGCATATACATACATTCCATTTAACCAATTGCAGCTATGGTCAAGGAATTCATACCTATACCTTTACAGGTGTGATGTATCACTATGTATATGGTGATGATGTCTTAAGTCCATTTACTTTGATACATGATGGTTTAATGACCACCAGTGATGGAGTAACACGGGATATATACCGTGTCTATGGTTGCGGTGATCAGAGACAAAGTTGCAATAATATTTCTGATTACATGGGTGACGATGGTCGAGCGTATCGTGTGACAGATGCTGAGGTTTCTGAGGATGGTAACTCAACTAATACGGCCTCTGGCAGAATTTACGATCCGAATTATGGTTACGTCGATGTGACCACCGAAATTCCCTTCACACTGGATTGTCCTAATGATCATCCGGGCTCTGGTAGGCTGCGTTTTACGGGCGCTAGTCAATCATCCGGGACCATTGAGTTTATTAGTTGTGATGAATATGTACTTACTACCAGTAACGGGACCTCGAATACTTATACATGGTGACCTGTCGTGTGTTTTCTGACACACATTGCATAGTCATTACAATAGCTGTCCGGTATCAAATGCATATGTCAAATGATACCTTGGAATAAGAGGTCAACATGATGATTTATAAGCCTCGAAACAGGGAAGTAGGCCAGGCGATGCCACTTGGTATAGCCTTTCTCATGTCTTCAATATTATTGTGCCTGGTGCTATTCAATACCGGTCAGACGGCCTCAGAAAGATCGCGCCTTATCAATACAGCGGATGCGGCAGTCTATAGTGGCCTCATATGGCAGGCGCGTGCCCTCAACTTCCAGGCCTATACCAATCGGGCAATGGTGGCCAATCAGGTCTCCATCGGGCAATTGGTGAGTCTGACCTCCTGGACAAAATATGCGCATGTCCTTGCTCGGAATATCGATTACATCACTGAGTATTTTCCGGTTGTCGAGCCCTACATCGAGGCAGCGGAAAGGATAACTGAATCAATCGATGATGTTATGGTGAATGTTGCTGAGACCTTTATCCCGGTCATCGACAGCATTAATGGTATATTGACCAGGATTCAGCAGGCAGTCTATGTGGCGAGCTTTGCTGCAACGCCTGCCATTGTAAGAGAGGTGGTCGAGGAAAATGATGAGCGTTACAACGTAACTACAGATTATGCGGTAATCGGTTTGGGCGAAAACACTGTCGCGTGGCAAAACCTGGTGAGGCGCTATGAAGATGAGGAGGGGTTGCAGCGAAAAGCGGATGTTGTCAATCGGTCAAAAGATGAATTCACCAACGGAAGAGATCTTGGAACAAGTCAATTGCTACCTGAAACGCCAGATGTACTGAATCTTGGTCTAACGCGATTATGGTTGAGAAAAGAGGGTAGAACAAACTTGATATCAGAAACCGATGGCGGTTCTACACAATGGGAGTGGAAGGCTAAGGATACGTTTTCCCTGCATAGAGAAGACCTGAGGTTAACCCGTAGAGGTCCAAGGTGGGTTCATCGTGAAATTCCTCTGGGCTGGGGGTTTCGCTATGTCAACGGTGATTTTGAATGTGAACAAGAACAAGAAACAGGACGTTCGTGGCCGTGGCGCAATTCCTATGACGGCTGTCCGCGATATACCCGTGAAAATAGGCGGGCCGAGATGATGGCCAACCGGGCACAGGAAGAGCTGGATGCCGAGTACAACGGTATACGTGCCTACAATGACTTGAGAAACTTGAGTCGGCAGAATAGAGACCCCCGAGTAGCATTGCGCTTGGAAGTGGAACTACCCCAATCCGATATCAGAACTGCATCGAAGATCGATGGTTTGGGATCCGATTCCGTACCTGAAGAAGAACTGAGGAACGGAATTGGCGAAGGGGTGTTTGGCACTGAAGACCGGATGGCGGGTGAAGGTATGGCAGTAATCGCCAGTGGCGAGCTCTTTTTTCATCCTCCCGATGATTATATCCCAACAAGAAGACAAGGACGATATGAAATCGCAAGTCTATTCAGCCCCTATTGGGAAGTGCGTCTGAAAGATACACCTATGGAGCGAGTATTCATGTCCTGGGCATTACGGGATGAAAACCTGTTAACCGATGGTGTATCTGGTATATCGGCCGGTATCGAGCACTACATTCAAGAAAGGCAGGAGGAACTCACCCGGCTGAGAGATTTGGAACAGTCTCTCCAGGATCAGTTGGGCAATACAGTGGATGCGACCAGACGAGCAGAGTTGGAAACTGAACTTGTTGCGGTCCACTCACAGATTTCATACTTGGAATCAACCACGAGTAACCCCCAGATGCTGCCCGAAGGCCTGCAACAAGAGATGACTCAGGGCGCAACACAAGCAGCACAAGTTCAAATCGACCAGTATGCGCAGTTGACCCAAGAGTATGCCGAGGAAGCGGGAGAAGTGACAATCGATCAATTTGAAGATGAGGTGGTTGATCAGATAACGGGACAGATGCAAGAGACGCTTGAAGCGGCTGTAGATAATGCCGTGGAGAGTGTGCGGAACTCAGTATGGTAGTTTGGTTTCTACCAGAGATTTATAGGATGCTGTAAAGCATGGATCCGTCACCGATGAACAAAGTGTTGGTCAAACAGCAGCGGTTGAATTAGGAGTACCGTATGCAGATCAAAGGGAACTTGATCCGGCTGTTCAAGAGGCAGTGCGGTGTTGCAATGACAGAGCTGCTGGTGTCACTACCGGCTCTGCTACTGATGGGCCTGGGCAGTCTTCAGACCGCCCTGCTGTTCGACGCCAAAATCATCATCAACAGCGCCACTTTCGAAGCGGCACGCAAAGGTGCCGTCAACCATGCCCAGAGCGATGCCATGCGCCAGGAACTGGGCCTGCGTCTGGCCTCCTTGTTCGGCGGTGACGGTAGCGCAGAAAGGGCAATGTCGGCCATCACCCGTGCTAGCCTCGACGTGCTGGACAACCGCTTCACCGAGATCGAGATCATCAATCCCACCATCGAGGCCTTTGACGAGTTCGGTCGCGAGATCGTCGATCCTCATAGCGGCGATTCCCACTTCGGTATCCCCAGCAGCCACTTGCGTTGGCGCGACTCTGAACCCGGCATCAGCGGGGTCAACATCCAGGACGCCAACCTGCTGAAGATCAAGGTAACCTACGGCTACCAACTCAAGGTGCCGCTGATGGACCGGGTCATCCCCGCCGTGATGCGATTCTTCGATCCAGATAATTTCACCTACTATAACGCCCGGCGCTTGCCGATCACCTCGGTGGCGACGGTACGCATGCAGTCGGATGCCTGGCCGGATGAGAACAATGTCCATATGGAGCCACCGGGCAGTGGCGGTACCCCGCCTCCCGCAGAGGATGATTCGGAGTC
>NATW01000101.1 GCA_003094555.1 gamma proteobacterium symbiont of Ctena orbiculata | reverse complement strand
GTGGATACCCAGGTCTAATGAATCAGCGCCTGCTTCACAAGAAATTGGTGGAGCCAGGCGGGATCGAACCGCCGACCTCAACACTGCCAGTGTTGCGCTCTCCCAGCTGAGCTATGGCCCCGGAAAGCCGCGAATATTAGGGGATTATGACAGTTTTGTCCACTGCTTTTTTCCCGCTTGCAAGAAAGAATCTAACCGCAAATGGACGCCAATCACCGCCAATTTGCGCAAATAGTATTAGGTCTCAGCCTAGCCTTTAAATTAGCTTTATACCGTATATTCGCGGTGATTGGTGGGGCAGAGCCCCACCATAGTTCGCTTGAAATCCTAATATTCAATAGATTACATAAACCAGATGATAGCGGGTAGGCACCTGATGGTTGTCTTTCGCAGTAGCGACAGGGATGTCGCGTAAGCCCCGTCAGCACAGGGAAGTACTGTCGGGGCGTCGGAGAAAGACAACCGTCAGGTGCCGGGGTATAGAGAGTGCTCGTTTCTTCTGGAGTGAAGCTAGCCAGTCTATATGGTTTACTCGAACTTATTTACGTTTATTAGCGTTCATTTGCGGACTGAAACCAACACCTTTTCACCCACCAGGCTTGTCGATCTTGGCCCAGGAGTCACGCAGGGTGATGATGCGGTTGAAGACCGGCTCCTCCCTGCTGGCCTCGCGGCTGTCGAGTATGAAATAGCCTTCCCGCTCGAACTGATACTGCTCGCCCGCCGCGGCACTCCCCAATGCCGGCTCAAAGTAGCAATCCGTCAGGGTGCGCAGGGAGTCGGGATTGAGGTTATCGGTAAAACTGCCTCCCTCCTCGACCCTGTCGGCATCGGCCGTATTGAAGAGGCGGTCATAGAGACGCACCTCGCCCTTGATGCCATGCCTGGCGGACACCCAGTGGACAACCCCCCTGACCTTGCGTCCTTCCGGGTTTTTTCCAAGGGTCTCAGGATCGTAGCTACAACGTAGCTCGATGATTTCACCCTGGTTGTTCTTCACGACCTCTTCACATTTGATGACGTAGGCATTGCGCAGACGCACCTCCCCGCCAGTCACCAAACGCTTGTATTTCTTATTCGCCTGTTCACGAAAATCGGCCTGGTCGATATAGATCTCACCACAGAACTCGATTTCGCGTACCCCCATGGTCTCATCCTTGGGGTGATTTGGCGCCTGCAGGGTTTCGCTCTGATCCTCTGGATAGTTTTCGATCACCAGCTTCAAAGGATGCATCACCGCCATGCGTCTGGGCGCATGGGCATCGAGATCCTCGCGGATACAGTTCTCCAGCATACCCATCTCCACCAGGCCATCCGCCTTGGTGACGCCGATACGCTGGCAGAATTCACGAATCGATGCGGCCGTGTAGCCGCGCCGCCGCATCCCCGCCAGAGTCGGCATGCGCGGGTCGTCCCAACCCTCCACGAATCCATCGTCAACCAGCTGGGTGAGCTTGCGCTTGCTGACAATGGTGTACTCGAGATTGAGCCGGGAAAACTCGATCTGCTGCGGGTGATTGGGAATCGAGATGTTATCCAGCACCCAGTCGTAGAGGGGGCGGTGATCCTCGAATTCCAGGGTACAGAGGGAGTGGGTGATCCCCTCCAGGGCATCCGAGACCGGATGGGTATAGTCGTACATGGGATAGATACACCAGGCCTCGCCGGTCTGATGATGGATCACCCCGTGGCGGATGCGATACAGGGTCGGGTCACGCATGTTCATATTCGGCGACGCCATATCGATCTTGGCCCGCAACACCCGCGCACCGTCTTCGAATTCGCCCGCTTTCATGCGCGCGAAGAGATCCAGATTCTCCTCCACGGAACGGCTGCGATAGGGACTCTCCTGGCCAGGCTCGGTCAGGGTACCGCGATAGGCGCGCATCTGCTCCCCATCCAGATCACAGACGAAGGCCTTGTCGGCCCGGATCAGCTCTACTGCAAAGTCGTAGAGCTGTTGAAAGTAGTCGGAGGCATAGAAAAGACGCTCATCCCAATCATATCCGAGCCAGCGTACATCCGCCTGGATACTCTCCACGAACTCGATATTTTCCTTGTGGGGATTGGTATCGTCGAAACGCAGATTACACAGGCCCTGATAGTCCTCAGCGACACCGAAATTGAGTACGATCGACTTGGCATGACCGATATGCAGATAGCCATTGGGTTCGGGGGGGAAACGGGTGTGCACCCGTCCATCGTGTTTACCCGTCTGCAGATCCTGATCGATGATCTGGCGGATAAAATTGGTCGGTGTGCTGGATTGGGGTTTACTCATGGTCTCTGCTTCTTGTCTCGGTTATGTCCATAACGCCATCAGCCCGCATTCGCTTCACGCTGATCGATATATTCAAGGGCCTTGTCGATGCGCCGCAGACTGGCCTCCTTCCCCACCAGATAGAGGGTCACATCGATCCCGGGAGATGCGGCGCGCCCCACCAGGGCCACACGCAGCGGTTGGGCCACCTTGCCCATCTTCACATCCAGTTCCGCAGCCACCAGATCCACTGCCCGATGCAGGGTCTCCCCTGTCCAATCACCCAAGCTGGCCAACGCCTCTCGCATGCGCTGCAGGGGTTCCCTGGCGGCGGGACGCAGATGTTTCTTGGCGGCCTTCTCCTCAAAGGTCTCGAAATCCCGGTAACAGAAGGCACTCATCTCGGCCATCTCGACCAGGGTGTTGGCACGCTCCTGATGGGCCTCTGCCACGGCCACCAGATCGGGACCCTGGGAGGGATCGATGTCGAGATCCCCCATATGCGGACTCAACAGGTGGGCAATACGCTTTGCACTCTCCTGCTTGATATAGTGCTGATTCAACCACAAAAGCTTGTCTGTGTTGAAGCTGGAGGCAGCCTTGTTTACCGCATCGATATCGAACAGCTCGATCATCTCATCGATACTGAAGATCTCCTGATCCCCATGGGACCAACCCAGACGCACCAGGTAGTTGAGCAGCGCCTCGGGGAGAAATCCCGCCTCCCGATACTGCATCACACTCACCGCGCCATGGCGCTTCGACAAGCGTGAGCCGTCATCACCCAGGATCATCGGCACATGCCCATACTTGGGCGGGTTCGTACCCAGGGCCTGCAGAATATTGACCTGCCTCGGGGTGTTATTGAGATGGTCATCACCACGGATGACATGGGTGATCTGCATATCCAGATCGTCCACCACCACCGTCAGGTTGTAGGTGGGTGATCCATCGGTACGGCGGATGATCAGGTCATCCAACTCCTCGTTGTTGAAGCTGACCCTGCCCCGAATCAGATCATCCACCACCACGATCCCGTTATCGGGATTACGAAAACGGATCACATGGGGTTCGTCGGGACTCACCGTCCGTGCCCTGCAATGGCCGTCGTAACGGGGCTTTTGCTTATTCTTCATCGCCTCATCGCGCAGCCGGTCGAGCCGCTCACGGCTGCAGTTGCAGCGATAGGCCAGCCCCCGGGCCAGCAGATCCTGGATCACCTCATCGTAGCGGTCGAAGCGTTTGGTCTGGTAGAAGGGGCCTTCGTCATACTCCAGGCCGAGCCAGGTCATACCCTCGAGAATGGCATTCACCGACTCCATGGTGGACCGCTCCAGGTCGGTATCCTCGATACGCAGCACGAACTTGCCCCCGTGCTTGCGGGCATAGAGCCAGGAAAAGAGGGCGGTACGGGCACCTCCCACGTGGAGATAGCCGGTGGGGCTGGGCGCGAATCGGGTACGGATGGTCATGGTCAGGCTGAAATCCGGTTATTGCAAAACCGCGATTCTAACAGACGCGGTATGATTCGAAAGCCGCAAATGGTCGCAAATCACCGCGAATTAACGCAAATCCACCATGTGATGAAGTAAATTTCGCATTCATTTATGGTGATCCGGGTAATTGTTACTATCCCTCAAAAAATGTCCGTGGGGAACCATATGAACGTTGGTAGGCGGCTGACGGTTGTCTTTCGTAGTAGCGGCAGGGATGCCGCGCTAGCCCCGTCAGCACATGGACGTGCTTTCGGGGCGACGGAGAAAGACAACCGTCAGCCGCCGGGGGTAAGTAAAACACTCGTTTGACCCACTTCGATTAGCTCTTTAGAATGCCCATCTCGCCATTATCGGGCGCATAGCTCAGCTGGGAGAGCGCTGCAGTCACATTGCAGAGGTCACAGGTTCGATCCCTGTTGCGCCCACCATCATTTCTTTAAATTGCCATCATCGCCCTGCAACAGCCTTGACTGGTCAAACACACCATGTTTCAGGAAATAGGCTATCTGGCGGATTACTTCATCATCATCCATGATGAAGGTATGCCCCACGTTCACCAGCAGAAAGTCCTTCATCTCGGCAAGCTTGGTGCGCTCCACCGCAACCTTGCCGTCATCCTCGCCGGGTATCCCGGGTAGAAACCAGGGCTCGCCGTCGGTCCTGCCCGCGATAATCCCGATCTCACCGGCGATGGGCTTTAGTCTGTTGGGCAGGCTGTTCGCATCTGTACCCAGCTCTTGAGCGGCAGGTCCCATAATGGTCTGGTAGAAAAATCCATCCTTCATTTCGTCGGCCACCTCGCTGCCCCGGTTGGGTGGCGCCAACATGATGATCCGGCCAAGGCCGGTTATGGAGTGGTCCTGCAGATAGTATCTGACAAGTATGCCCCCCAGGGAGTGGGTGACAAAATGGATGCCTTGCGCCTGTTTGCTGCGACAGTAGTCCAGGCCTGCCTCGATGGCGGGAGCGGATAGCTCCTCCACACTTTGGCTCAGACCGGGATAGCTCTTATTCCACACATGATAATGCTGCTTCGCCAATGACACTTCGATCGCACCCATGGAAAAGGCGGTGCGCCCCATGCCATGCAACAGAATCACGCACTCCGATTGCGCCGCCAGGGACAGGGTCGGCAAAAGCATAGAGTACAGAATCATATGGATCGCAAATTTCATGAGATAAAAACCGGGCTTCAGTGATGGGAGAGACGATTGGCGATGCGAACCATGCGCGCCAACTCCTGTTCCAGCTCCTGACGCTTCTGTCGCAGATAGGTCTTGAGGTCACGTCGACGCAGAAACAGCAGGAACACCCGGGCATTCTCGCGGATTCGCCGCAACTCACCACGCACCAGGAGAGCGACCACACTGCTGGCTATGAGAGTGAGAATATACAGAGTCATCCACATCAAACCGAAATAGTGATAAACCAGATAGCTCTGCAACAACCAGAAGATGCTGAAAAAGAGCAGTCCCAAGACCATGTTGGCGGTGTCTGACTGATTCGTCCCCTTGGCAAAATTGTCTGCCAGCCGTTTAGTCAATTGATAGGGAAGATAGCTGTTGATCACACCCCACATAACCACGGGAAAGACCACCAGGGACATCCAGATCGCACGCAGAATATAGAGCACGATCAGGGTTGGTTTGTACTCGATATTAAGCTGGTAATCCTTCACCCCGCAGTAACGGCAGATCTTCTCAAACTGCTTCAATTGGATCATCAATGCCCGCACCCGATCGGGTTCGTACTCTCTCAACAGGCGTTGCGCATCAATCAGGCGTTGCTGGGCGCGCAGGCGTTGTTGCAGGTTGCGCTGCCGATACTTGCCGTGACGAAAGGCGAAAAATCGCTCCAGCCTTGTAATCAGGTTGACCTCCTCCCAACTCTCGGCATTCAGTGTCAAGGCTTCCAGTCCTTTACGAATCCGTTCGGTCAATTCGATTACACGATGTTCATCCGTCTCCTCTCCAGAGTGGGCGAACTCAATCGGTTTGCCGAATTGCACCAACACTGAACTGCGGAACTGGCCCTTCTCGGGAAAGGTCAGTCCCACCGGGATAAGCGCCGGCTGTTTGCCTGTTACCTTGGTCGTCTCAATGGCCAGACGTGCGGCGCCGGTCTTCAGTGTCATCAGGCGGGGCACGTCATGACTCTGACCCTCGGGGAATATGATCAGGGTCTCTCCTTCGGCGAGCAGTTCATAACAGCGTGAAAAAGTATCTTTGTTGTTGCTGACATCAGCCCCCGGATCACCGCGCCGGTAGATAGGGACCGCACCGATCAAACCCAGGATAGGCTTGAGCACGGGATTATCGAACAGGCCGCTGCGCGCCAGTGGCCGAATCGCCTTTGTGGTGGCCGCCTGAAGTACCACCGCATCCGCCAGGGCATTGACATGATTGGCACATAGGATTGTACCCTGCCCCATTGGCAGGCTTTCCCTGCCCACAACCTCGAATCGACGATAAAACACCCTGACCACGAGCCGACAGAAACCCTGCCAGGTTTTTTCAAACCATGTCAATCGGCCTGCATCAGCATCTGATATGGGTTGACTATCCATGATGCGTCAAAGCATACCACGGCATGCTTCCATGAAGCAGAGGGATCAGGGACTATGGCTTAAGGGTATTTTGCCTGAGATGGATGACTTTGGCTGGATCTATCGCTGTAACTTGATTTCAACCCGTCGGTTGGCCGCCCTGGCGCGCTCAGTGCGTTTTGCTATCTTGGGTCGTGACTCACCGTAGTGCCTTTGGCTCATCATCCCTCCCTTGATCCCCTTGCCGGAGAGATATTTGTAGACACCTGCCGCGCGTCTGGCCGAAAGGCGCTTGTTGTAGCTGGTTGAACCTTGATCGTCCGCGTGCCCCTCGATGGTGATACGCTTGATCTTCTCATCGGCCACAACATAGGCGGCCAACTGGGCAAGCCGCTGCGCTTCTTTGCTATCGAGGGTGTCCACATCCAGGGCGAAATGAACCGTCGAGTGCTGCAAACCGGCAAATCCCCCACTCGCCGGCAGTTGACGTAGACAGCGCTTGAATTCCCGATAGGGTTTTTGAAAATTCACCGGTGACAACTGCACCCTGACCTGTCTGCGATTGTCATCCCAATCGGCAAATGAAAAGCTGCCGATCTGCCCCTTGGTCAAGGAGGTCAGCAGCCACCCGGCCTGCTTCCGCTTTAACGCCATGGGGCGCATCCCGGTTTGTATCAATATGCTCTGCTGCAAGGTATCCGGCGGGGTATGTTCCCAGGCAGGGGAGAGCTCTCTTACAAACCCCTCCACAGACTCTGGCACGGGCTGGAAGCTATCGATGAAAAAATGCAGATGCTCACCCGCGATGCGCCTGAATCGGGCCTCACCGAACTGGGGTATCTCATGTTTCAGTTCACAGCTGTAACCCGATCCGGAAAACACCCAAACAGACTCATGGATGCCCGCCATGTAGAGCTGGTCCTCCAGTGCAGCGCCATTGAGACTGGCAGGTATGAGCATAGCAACTACCAGCAGGCGCTTTATGAGCGTAGTGAACAGGGAGATGTTTTGCCGGTAATCCGAAAGCATCATAACCATATCGACTTAATAACCAACGACTCTTGAGAGCTTATCGGCCAGTCGATATCTATCCTTAACCTGGCACTCACCTGATTGCTTAAATTGGTTGCGGAAGCACCGATTCAGCCATGACTGGTGGGGCTGGACCCCACCCTTCAGACCCATTGTTATGGACAAGAACTAGGTAAATTCTGTATTGAAGAGGGATATTGAAGGTAGTTCTGAGTCAGATGCTATTCGTTTTCGTGCGCCTTCAGATAGTCGATAAGACTGCGAAAGCGATTGAAGTCCTGGCGGTGAAACAGGGGATCCTCTCCATGGGAAATCTCCTGCTCCAGTTTCTGCCAATCCTTGTCGTTGAGCACTTTTTCCAGCAGAGGAAAGACCTCATGCTCCTCCAGGTCGATATGTTGACGCTGCAAGGCGACAAACTCCCTGCCCCGTGTCTCTACCTCCTCTCTCAGCAGCACCTCACCCTGCATGGCCCCCTCCAGGGTCTTTCTGTAGTTGCGCGCCAATCCAATCAGCTCCACATGCTCCTTGCATATCCGTTCGTAGAGCGCCTTGTGCTGTTGCATCGATTTCTTGCGAAATGCAACCTTATTGATCTGATCTTCGGTGGGATGGTGCGATTGTTCGGCATAGTGCTCGACGTAGTCCAGCATTTCGATCTTGAGATCGAAGTTTGCTTCATGTCCGGCATTCAGGGCATCCAATTCGCTACTCATCAGATCGAGCAGGCGAGCCAGATTGATATGGTCTTTATGGAGTTTTTCCAGTAGCGGTCTCATAGTACCTCTCTTTTTCTCAAGCGCCGCCAGACCCAACCCTCCGGTCTGGCCTCCCCGGTTAAAATATAGTTCAGGGCGTTTTCATTTTGCAGGGTCCAGTCCATACGGTTTTTGGCGTAAACAGATCCGCAAAAGAGTAAATGGTCATCCTTTTGCACCTTGAGGTCCATTTCAGGTAGCAATAAGTAGTCATTATGGCGATAGAGCATCAGGGGAATACAGGACAGTTGACTGTCTCTATCCCGGGGATCCGTCATCAGATCCCCCAGGGTCAGATGGTTCCCCCGTTGAACATGGGCACACACCGCATGGGAATCGTACTCCGAAAAAACCACCTCCCACACCTCCGGTGCGTGGTGGGTCACCAGGGCGGATATCCTGCTGATCAGCTGACAGGCCCACTCATCATCCTGGTGTAACACAAGCTTCACGAACTGATGCTGCATCGGAGCACCCAACAATACCCGAATGCGGTTGGCAATGATATCGCTGGGAAGCATCACCATGTCTGCCCCGACGGCTGCTATTACCGCATCGTTGTGTTTGAGATTCTGGCGTAGAATCACGAACAGATCGCTATTCATGGCCCGTGCAGTCATGATGATGGAGAGATTGTTGGCATCGTTATCGGTGCCCGCCACCAGACCGACGGCCCGCTCTATCTCCGCTTGCTGCAGGGTATCCGCCTCGGTGCCGCGACCCTTTATATAAGGTGATGACGGGATACCCGTCGTGTCGGGTTCCGCTTCCACCACGATTACCTCCAATCCCTCGCGCACAAGCTTTTCATAAACGGCCTTGCCGAAACGGCCATAGCCACAAATCACCCAGAGTCCCTTAGAGGGGGGATAGACGGGATCATTGAGCATATCCCGTCGCCCCAGGGAGAGCCATTCCTGCAACAGGCTTAGACAGGGCGCCTGGATAGCGGTCGCCAGATGCAAGGCGAAGGCATCAAACGGATCGATAATGAAATCGGTGCCGAAGGAGGCCATATTTTTTTCCACGTCATGGGAGTCGGCACGACAGATCACCCCGATCTCGGGATGTAACAATTTTGCGGTTATGGCGATCTTTAGATTGACCTCGTTGGCGTTGGTCAGGGCCACCACCCCCTCGCACAGTGGATGGTTCAGGCCGGCTTCCAGGAGATGGGCTGGCAGACTGGCATCACCGCAGAGACCGGGGACATATTCACGCAGATTTTCCAGCTTGAGCATATTCACGCGATCTTCAAGAATATCGATCACCACCGCATGCTGATTTCTATCGGTCAATGCCTTGACCAGTGCCTCACCGGTCTGGCCATACCCGCAAACAAGATAAAATGCCTCACGCATTCTATTGATTTGTTTAGTAAATCTTCTCTCAGTTAAAGCATTTTGAAAGGTTTCATCCTTGAGCAATGCCAACACCGTACCTATGGAATAGAGCCATACCACAACGGTAAAGAAGATAGAAAAACTGACCCACAATCGCTGCCCTGCCGTGAAGGTGTAGGGTATCTCCCCAAAGCCGATGGTACTGGACATGAAACTGACAAAGTAGAAGGCATGAAAAAAGTCCATGTGCCAGACATTGCCGTCGGGATCCTTGCCGGGAATCAGTACCAGGCCCAGCACAGCGATGGAATAGGTCATGACCAGGGTCAGCAACGGCGCCCGCATGCGCCTGAAGATCAGAAAGAAGATATTGTTCATGTATGCAACAGCACCAAGCCCGGCTGGGATTATCGGCGCAGCATCACGGTTTCGATGATCAACAACACGACGGAAACCACATTCGCCAGCATTGCACCACCGGATAGGGAGACGATACTGGCCATGGTAACCGTGGTCAGACCCGTCTCGGTAACATGCACGGCCACCGTCCATACCAGGGCAGCAGTAAATAGCTGCAACAGGGCCACAAGACTGGTGGCCAGCAACACAGCACCCATCTGGGTGCGATCACCGAACTTGAGCACGGTAGCAATCAGGTTGACCACGATGACTGCAAATAGCTCATACACATGGTGGTGATCCGGATTGTCCAGTTCACCCACAAAAAAACCAAAATTCAGGGTCAAGGCAAGTACAATGAAAAAACCAAAAACCACCTTCTCCGGATTCACACCGATTCTCCTCTATTTAGCCCGCAGAATGCCGATCCCTCAGATCTTGGTGTAAAAGTCACTTTTTTTCCAGTTATTTAGCGCTTTCCTGTCTAACGAATCATGCTAAATATGGCCAAAACCCTCGCCTGTTGCATCCCGGATATCCCGACCACACATTCTCCAGCGCCGGAAACAGGATTTGCTGCCCGATTTAGGCCTCTCAGCTAAAGCTTTTTCCTATTCGACCGCTACAAAATGCATATGGAGAAGGGCATCAACATAGTGATGGCTCTCTTCCTAACTTAGAAAACACCCTCTATTTCAGAGCAATAGAAACATGTCTAATTTTATTAAATCTGTAGATGACCGCACGCGCTTAGCGGGTACGAATCGCCTCGAGGTCCTCCTTTTCAGTCTGGGTAAAGATGTCAGAACAGGCCGTGAAGAGACCTATGGTGTGAATGTATTCAAGGTGCGCGAAGTGATGCTGGTACCGGAGATCACCCATGCTCCGGATATGCCCCCATCAGTAGAGGGAATGGTCAGCCTGCGTGGAAATATGATACCTGTGATCAATCTGCCCGATTTCTGCGGCATCCAGACAGAAGAGCGTCCAAGCATTCTGATTGTCACCGAGTACAACAAGAATGTGCAGGGATTTCTGGTGCATGCGGTGGATACCATCGAACGCCTGGCCTGGGAAGATGTCAAGGTGCCACCATCAATGATGGCACAGCAACATGGTGGTCTGGTCACCGCCGTCACAGAATTGAAGGATAGCCGGCTGGTGATGATCATGGATGTTGAGATGGTCCTCAGCCAAACCTCCGGATTCGGCCAGGGCGCAGACCTATTCGATGGCATCCAGCAGGTGGGAGATAGTGATGTCACATTGCTGTTTGCCGATGATTCGGCCGTGGCCCGTGATCAGATCATCCGCACCATGGAGCATATGGGCATCAAATATATCGGCACCACCAATGGCTCCGAGGCCTGGAATAAGTTGAGAGAGATTGCTCAGCGGGCCGAAGCAACCGATCACAAACCCAGCGATTTTATCCAGATCATCCTCACCGATGTGGAGATGCCCGAGATGGATGGCTATGTGCTGACCAAGAAGATCAAGGAAGATGCCCGTTTCGCTGATATACCCATAATCATGCATTCATCACTCTCGGCGGATGCCAACATGGCGTTGGGCAAGGGTGTGGGTGCCGACGCCTATGTACCAAAATTCGAGCCCACCGAGCTATCGGCGAAGTTGCATGAAATGATCGACAATCTGCATGGTCAGAAGCAATCCTGATATAGACATGTGAACAGCCAGCGTTAGCTGAGCAATCCGCCTGCAACGCTGGCTGCAATTAACCATCTCCAGCCATCCCGAAGGGTTGTTACCGAAGGTAACAACTGCTAGGCTCTAGGGATGCGAGAACCACCACCCGATCGACATATCGACCGCACCGTCGCCCTGGGTCTGCTGATCCTGTTGCTCTTCTCAGCACCCATCATGAACTGGTGGACATCGCCCAACAGCCCCTGGTATCTCCCCTATCTCATCTGGATGGTAGTCATCTGCATCATCGCCTGGATCAATCTGAGACGCCATGAGCCATGATCTCTGGTTACTGTTTGGCATAGGCTTTCTCTACCTGGCGTTGCTGTTTGTCATCGCCTATGCGGGAGACAGCGGACGTATCCCAGAGCGCCTGATACGCCACCCATTCATCTATGTCCTTTCTTTGGGCGTATACGCCACATCCTGGACCTACTATGGCAGCGTAGGCTTTGCCAAGACCCAAGGCTATCTCTTTCTGACCATCTATCTTGGTGTCACCCTGGCATTCGCCCTTACACCGATACTGTTTCAACCCCTGCTTCGGCTCACCCGGGAGTATCAGCTCACCTCCCTGGCAGACCTGTTCGCATTCCGCTACCGCAGCCAATTGGCAGGCATCCTGGTAACCCTGTTCATGCTGGTGGGGACCTTGCCCTATATCGCCCTGCAGATCCGTGCGGTTACCGACTCCCTGCAGATGATCAGCCATACCGTGGCACCACGTATCCTGGCCTTGATCTTCTGTTCCGCGCTGGTTGTGTTCGCCATTCTGTTCGGCGCCAGGCACAGCACGAGTCGGGAAAAACATCGTGGTCTGGTATTGGCGATAGCATTTGAATCGATAGTCAAACTGGTGGCCTTACTGGTGGTAGGCCTGGTAACCCTGTATGGGGTGTTCGGTGGATTTTCGGGTCTCAATCAATGGCTTGCGGCAAATCCAGAGGTACTCGAGCGACTCTATCAACCCGTCCGAGAGGGACCCTGGTCGACCCTGTTGTTGCTCGCTTTCGCAGCCGCGTTTCTGCTACCGCGACAATTTCACATGCTGTTCGCGGAGAATCTGGAGCCTAAGGCACTGAAGACCGCCACTTGGGGTTTCCCACTCTTCCTGCTGCTTATCAACTTACCCATACCGCTGATTCTTTGGGGAGGAGAGGCCCTCGGACTGACCTTGCCTCCCGACTATTTCGCCCTCGGCATCACCCTCGATCAAGGACCCTCCTGGTTACCGGTTCTTGCCTTTATCGGCGGCATATCCTCAGCCAGTGCGATGATGATAATCACCACCCTGGCGCTGTCATCGATGACCTTGAACCATATCCTGTTGCCTACCAACTTTCCCGATCCACAGGTCAATCTCTATCGCTGGCTACTGTTGGGACGCAGACTGTTGATCGCTCTGATCATCATGGCCGGGTATGGATTCTATGTTTTGTTGGAAAAACATACGGGCCTGGTGCAACTGGGCTTGATCTCCTTTGTCGCCGTGGCCCAGTTCCTGCCAGGCATCATCGGGCTGCTGTATTGGCGTCGCGCCACCCGATTTGGTTTCATCCTGGGTCTGATCGCCGGCATTCTTGGCTGGACAGGGACCTTGCTGATCCCACTACTCGAGAGTTCGGGATTTGTCCGAACAGAGTTTGACATACCCGCTTTGTTGCAAGCATCCGGCATGGACAAGTGGGAATTTGCTACCTTCTGGACACTGACTGTCAACATCCTTTTGTTTGTCTTCGGCTCACTGATGAGTAAGCAGAGTCTGGGCGAAAGGGAGGCTGCACAGGCCTGTTGCAGCGAGTCACTGGTACCCCTGGGGGGCATGGTCAACGCCGTCTCCACCGCCCAATTCACCAAGCAGCTGTCACAGATGCTGGGTGCTGAAGCGGCCCATCGCGAGGTGGACCAGGCACTCAGGGATCTTAGCCTCCACGTCAACGAGACACGTCCCGCGCAACTGCGGCGGCTGCGCGAACGCATCGAGCGAAACCTGTCCGGTCTGCTGGGTCCGCAGCTGGCGCATATGATAATCAACCGAAGACTGCAGCTGGACATCCATACCCAATCGGCCCTGGCTGATTCCATGCGCTTCATCGAGGATCAACTGGAACACTCGCGAACACGACTGCGCGGACTCAGTGCCGACCTCGACAATCTGCGCCGTTACCATCGACAGATTCTGCTCGACCTGCCACTGGGCGTCTGTACCATCGACAGGTTGCGCACAGTGACCATCTGGAATCTTGCCATGGAGGTGATGACTGGCGTGCCCGCCAGGGATGCCATCGGGGTTTCGTTGCACCGACTGCCAGCCCCCTGGGGACATCTATTGGCAGGCTTTGCCTCTGCGTCCGATGAACACATCCACCATCTGGAAGTCACACACCAGGGCAAGAGTCGTTGGTTCAATCTCCACAAGGCAGCCATCCCTGCCCCACTGCCGGTTGATCACCCTGTGGAAGAGGCTCGTACCAGCCAGGTCATACTGATGGAAGATCTCACCGACCTGGAGACATTGGAGGCTGAGTTGGCCCATAGCGAACGTCTCGCCTCCATCGGTCGATTGGCAGCGGGTGTCGCACATGAGATTGGCAATCCGGTAACCGGCATCGCATCCCTGGCGCAAAACCTACGCCATGAGGATGATCAGGAGTTGGTACGGGAGAGTATTGAAGAGATTCTCAAGCAGACCCAGCGTATCACCACGATCGTAAAGACTCTGATGAACTTCAGCCGAGGCGGCGGCATTGGAGGCGATATACAGGATTTCTCCATTCGGGATGTGGCGGATGAGGCGATTCGTCTGGTGAAGTTAACCCGCCACGGACGCCAGGTCCAATGTGAAAACCTGTGTCAATCCGATCTCAATATCACAGCCGATCGCCAGGGCATATCCCAAATCCTGGTCAACATCCTGACCAATGCCTGCGATGCCTCACCCCCCGGGAGCCGGGTTGAGCTACACGCCCGTGAAATCGATGATCAGGTAAGAATCGAGGTACAGGATCAGGGTGAAGGCATCGAGGAGCAGGATCTAAGTTATATCTTTGAACCCTTCTTCACCACCAAGGCACCAGGGGATGGCACCGGGCTCGGCCTGGCCATCGCCTACAAAATAGTTTCAGACCACCAGGGGGCCATCAGCATAGACTCTGAAAAGGGCAGGGGCACCAGGGTGATCATCGAGCTACCCAAGACTGGCTTAAACGCGATCACTGCGGAGACATCATGAATCAGATACTCATCATTGAAGACGAGGAAGTCATCCGCCGAGCGGTCAAGCGCCTGCTCGAACGCAACGGCTATCAAGTCACGGAAGCGGGTTCGGTTGAGGAGGCCCAATCACGCCCCCTCACCTCCTTCGATCTGATTCTCAGTGATGTCAGGTTACCCGGGGCGCCCGGTACCCAGATCATCGAGACGGCCGCGCCAGTACCGGTTCTGATAATGACCAGTTATGCGAGTATCCGCTCCGCGGTGGATGCGATGAAACTGGGGGCCATCGATTATATCGCCAAGCCCTTCGACCACGACGAATTGCTGATGGTCGTGGAACGTGTGATTAAGCAAGATCGTCAGCAGCGTCAGCAGGAGTCTCTCAAATCGGAGCTGGAAAAGAGTTATCCGGTGCGTGGCATGGTTGGCGACTGCCCGGCAATGATCGATGTATTCAGACGCATCGACAAGGTGGCACCCACAGACGCAACAGTGTTGATCCTAGGGGAATCAGGCACGGGCAAAGAGCTGGCGGCCCGGGCGTTACATGAAAAGAGTCAACGCAGCCAATCACCTTTTATCGTTTTCAACTGTGCCGCAGTGCCGGAAAATCAGGTGGAGATCGAGTTGTTCGGCCACCAGAATGAGGCTGAAAACAGGCGTGCCGGACTGCTTGCCAAGGCCCACGGTGGAACCCTCTTTATGGATGAGGTCGGCGAACTCTCCATGGCAGCGCAAGCCCGCCTGCTACGGGTATTACAGGGGGATGACTATGACACCCAGCAGGAGACGGCGAACAATGGCCCCAATATCCGGATTATCGCCGCCACCCACCGGGATGTACGCAAACTGGTCCAGCAACAGACCTTCAGAAGCGATCTCTATTTCCGCCTGCGGGTGGTTGAAATGACCTTGCCTCCGCTGCGGGAGCGGGGCAGTGATATCAAATCATTGGCAAAGTTTCTCCTGGCGAAATACTGCCGCCAGCTCAATCGCCCATCATTGAACCTCAGCAGGAGCGCCCTCGAAGCCATTCGACGCTACCATTGGCCCGGCAATGTCAGGGAGTTGGCAAACACCATCGAGCGGGCGGTCATCCTCTGCGAGGGCGACCACATCACCCCGCAGCTGCTGGCCATCGACCACCATATCACCACCAAGCGATTGAACAGCGACAATCCCACTGACAGCCTATCCCTCGAGGAGTACTTTCGTCACTTTGTACTGGACAACCAGGATCATATGACTGAAACAGAACTGGCCAAGCAGCTGGGCATCAGTCGCAAGGCCCTGTGGGAACGGCGCCAGAGGTTCGGCATTCCGCGGGAGAAGAAGGGCAAGAAAAATTGATGATCCGGACCTGTTTCCACCCGTGATGTCTGGCAATGAGATAAGACCAAACCGCAATTGGACACAAATCACCGCAAATTTCGCAACTGGTTAATTCCAATGGAATGCTTGTAGGGTGCGGCTTGCCACACCGTTATTCGTTCCCACGCAGGGAGCTGAAACAATGCGCAGGGTGGGGCCCTGCCCCACCCTACACTTGTCTGGACAGGCAACAATGAATGTTAGTCAGTGCTGGGTCTTTATCAGTTTGATCCAGTTCGATGTCTGCAGCAGGTGTCGCTGCTTGGAAAGCGGGTGAAACCCATGACTGGTCTGGGCATGACGCAACAGATCGTCACTGCTCTCACCGTCCTTCGGAAAGACTGACGACCCGATGGTCAGGTCGAGGGTTATATTCCTGCCGTTGACCTCGATCGGATTCGAGAGTCCGATGCGCAGCTTCTCCGAAATATGAATGACCGACTTTTCATCCTGAATATGGGGTAGTAAGAGTGCGAATTCACTGCCGTCAATGCGGGAAAGGATATCGCCCTTGCGCACCTGGCGCTTGAGTCTGGCCGAAATGGTCTTCAGACATTCATCACCAACCGCATGCCCGTAGCGTTCATTAATCTGTTTTAAATCCACCAACACCACATGTAACAGAGAGAGAGGTGTATTCTCCTGTTTGGCCTGTGTCAGGGCAAAGCTGAGATAATCCTCGAACAGCACCCGATTGGGTAATCCGGTCAGGTCGTCATGAAACTCCTGATACTTGTTAAGCTCTTCAATCTTGTTGTATTGGGTGATATCCCGGGCAACCCCATAGGTGCCGAAAAATACCCGTTTTTTCCCCTGCTGGGTGTAGAGACGTCTGGATTGCAGGGCCACCAGAATGGTTCTCGGCTTCCTCCCCTGGTGCTGTTGCTCGGACTCTTTACAGCGCAGCCTAAGCTCGACCTCGGGAATCCTGTCCGGTGCGGTGCGGCGCTCTTCAAAGACATGATGCATGCGATCGATTTGGTCCCCTTCGACCAGTGAACTCCAATGCTTTCCCAATATCTCCTGCTTGGAATAGCCGGTCACCTTGGTGAAGACCGTATTCACCATGCGAAAGTTACCCTTGATATCGAGCAGAAACTGCATATTGGGCGCCACATCGAACATCATGCGATGCAGGCTGCTTTTGATCTCGATCTTACGCTTGACCCCTTGTAGCTGCTCTTCCTTCACCTTCTTTCTCAGGCTCTCGTCTATCGCCTTGAGCAAGTCCACCGGTGTCACCGGCTTACGAATGAAATTATCCGCCCCCTTCTTAAGGGACTTGATCGCATCATCCATCGAGGGATCGCCGGAAACCGTGATGATACGTGTCTTCAAGCCACGTTTCTGAATGAAATCCATTACCTTATAGCCATCCGCCACCGGCATGTGCAGATCCAGCAGTACCACATCGAACGGCTTGGAAATCAACAGACCCGCAGCCTTGGCTCCATCTTCTGCGGTGTGGACATCATATCCCCAACTAGCCACCATCATGGCCAGGCTGTCCGCATGACGGGGCTCGTCATCGACGATCAATAAGCGTCCTTTAAGGGGTGACTTGGGTTTCTTGGAATCTTCTTTTTTTTGCATGGGTGTTGCTTCCATCGGACAACCAACATCAGTTCACAATTTGGAATATATCATGAACCGGCAGAGCCAATTAGGAAATGGAGTCATCAATAGAGATCAATTTATTATTTGAGTTTTAAGAAGAGTTCATAACTCTATGTTTTGCCGCGATGAAATCCATATGTGACACGTGAATTAAATCTGCCAGCCTACGAATGACATGCTCTTCATAATGGTGAAGCTCTTGGTCGGCGAAGGCGACCCGCCAGAAAGCCTCCATCACCTTGACCTTCTGTTCCGCCGAGTAGTGCTCATTGATCAGGCGGGTAAACTGAAAATAGTCGGTGGACTCATCATGCTCCTGCTTGGCCAATGCAATCAGCTGTTCAGCCGATACCCTGTTTAAACCAAACTGTTTCTGGATGGCATTCAGAATCGCTTGCCGCTCTGCAGGGGCATCTTCATAATCGGCCTCGGCAATCTCGATCAACAATACCACGACCGCCAACTGAATCGATTGCTGCAACTGCTCTCTGTTTTCCTCACTGTCCGGGATAAGATAACTATCGAAGAAGTCTTTGATTGCCTTGATCATCGGGGTATCCAAATAAGCTCACATTGACTGATCCTGGTTATACAACTCTTTGACTGCTTGCATCCCTCTCCAGGCAGGCCACGGATCAGATGGGGATTATGCTATCACGAGTGGCTAAAAGCATCCTTGGCCCAATCCCCCATCCATCCCGGTGCCCGATCTCAGGGTATCGATTGGGGGATCTTTACCCTCCCGCCCGAATCATCGGGAAAAAAAAAGTTTCTTACCGATGGAAACGCACAGCGATTCTTTAGGTTACAACCCGCCTGTAGAGATGTTACCCAAGGTAACATAAATGCTGCCATGCAACATGCCTGTAACATGCTTAAGCTATTGTTTTATTTGACAATATCATGCTTTGCGCCACAAAATAGTGCAGTGTGTGACCGCTATCTGTGCGGTAACACAACGCGTTGTTTGCTCACTTCAGGGATAGATCATCTCGCTTCACTCGATAACCGACAGGAGTCATAGCAAGTGACAAACACTCTTATGACAGAACTTATTTATATGGCGGAGTGATCATGACATGAATAAAACTGCTGAACAGTATTGGAAAGCCAATATTCGCCTAGTAAGCATCTTGCTGGCGATTTGGTTTATCTGCTCGTTCCTATTCGGCATCATCTTAGTGGAACCGCTCAATACCATTAAGATTGGCGGCGTCGGATTGGGATTCTGGTTTGCTCAGAACGGCTCGATCTATACCTTTCTGGTGCTGATCTACGTCTACGCTAAACGCATGAATGCTCTGGATGTCGAATTTGACGTCCATGAGGACTAATGGGGGAAACTGACTCATGGATCTGCAAACATTAACCTATATCGTAGTCGGCGCTACCTTCGCCCTCTACATCGGTATCGCCTTCTGGGCACGTGCGGGAACAACCGGTGAGTTCTATGCGGCTGGCCGGGGGGTTCACCCCGTCGCCAACGGTATGGCAACCGCTGCTGACTGGATGTCCGCTGCTTCTTTTATTTCGATGGCCGGTTTGATCGCGTTCAACGGCTATGGTGCTTCCGTCTTCCTGATGGGCTGGACCGGCGGCTACGTGCTTCTGGCACTGCTGCTTGCCCCCTATCTGCGTAAGTTCGGTAAGTTCACCGTACCCGAGTTCATCGGCGATCGTTACTATTCGCGTACCGCGCGTATCGTAGCGGTTATCTGTCTGATCATCGCCTCGATCACCTATGTAATCGGTCAGATGAAGGGTATCGGCGTTGCCTTCTCCCGCTTTCTCGAGACTGAATACGACACCGGTCTCTACATCGGTATGGGCATAGTATTCATCTACGCGGTTATGGGCGGCATGAAGGGTATCACCTACACCCAGATTGCTCAGTACTGCGTGTTGATCTTCGCCTACACGGTACCTGCGATCTTCATCTCCCTGAACATCACCGGCAACCCTATTCCCCAGCTGGGAATCGGTAGCGCCATGGCGGACGGTTCAGGTACCTACATGATGGATCGCCTGGACCAGGTGGTAACGGATCTTGGCTTCAATCAGTACACGACGCAGGTGATGGGCAGCAAACTGAACATGTTTGTCTATACCCTCTCTCTGATGATCGGTACCGCGGGCCTGCCCCACGTCATCATCCGATTCTTCACTGTACCCAAGGTCAAGGACGCCCGTTCCTCAGCCGGTTGGGCACTGGTCTTCATCGCCATTCTCTACACCACAGCACCTGCTGTCGGTTCCATGGCTCGCTTGAACCTGATGAACACCATCCAGACCGGTGAAGTCGGCAGCGCCGAAGGCAATATCGAAATCGCCAAGGTGCCGCAGTGGATGACCAACTGGCAGAAGACCGGCCTGTTGCAGTGGGAAGACAAGAACGGCGACGGCCGCATCCAATACTACAACGAGAAGAACGCGGAGTTCGCTGCCAAGGCCGAGAGCTATGGTTGGAAGGGTAATGAGATGACCAAGGTCGACCGTGACATCATGGTATTGGCCAATCCGGAAATCGCCAATCTGCCCAACTGGGTTGTCGCCCTGGTGGTGGCCGGTGGTCTCGCAGCTGCCCTCTCCACCGCTGCCGGCCTGTTGCTGGCGATCTCCTCCTCCATCTCTCATGACCTCCTGAAGGGTGTCTTCGTGCCTGACATTTCAGAGAAGAATGAGTTGATGGCGGGACGTATCGCCATGGCGGGTGCGATCGGTCTGGCCGGTTACTTCGGTCTCCATCCACCGGATTTCGCAGCCGGCACCGTGGCCATCGCCTTCGGTCTCGCGGCAAGCTCCATCTTCCCCGTGCTGATGATGGGTATCTTCTACAAGAAGATGAACCGTGCGGGTGCGATCTGGGGCATGATCTCCGGTATCGGTGTCACCATGCTGTATGTGTTCCAGCACAAGGGCATTATGTTCATTCCGGGAACCTCGTTCCTGGGTGACATGGGTCCAAGCTGGTTCCTCGGTATTTCGCCGAACGCCTTCGGTGCCGTTGGCGCACTGGTGAACTTCGTCGTCGCCATCATTGTCTCCAAGGTCACCGCTCCACCGCCGGAACATATCCAGCACCTGGTGGAGGATATCCGTGTACCCAAGGGCGCTGCAGGCGCAATCGATCACTAATAAAAAAACATAAAGCTGTAATCAAGTGCCCCGCTTCGGCGGGGCCTTTTTAACTGCAGTACAGAATCATCGGTGGTGACTATCCACCAGCCTAGCACCAGAGGGCTGCTGAATAGTTACAAAGTTAATTTTTTTCACCATACTACTGGAATTCAATTTCAGCCGTATGCGAGCCCCATCTATGGAAATCGAACTGGTCGAGATTCGCGATTTTCTGGCACAACGCCCCCCCTTCGATGCCCTGCCCGAAGAGCAACTCAATCAACTTCCCAAATCCCTTGAAATTCGTTATCTGCGTAGAGGCAGCCTGTTCCCTCCCGCTGATTCGCTCAAGGGCTTTATCTATATCTTGCGTAGCGGCGCCATCGAACTCCGCGACGATGAAGACAACCTGGTGGAGAAACTGGCTGAGGGCGGCCTCTACACCACGGATTGCCAGTTGATCGATTTCAGCCGGGTCACCCACGGCCTGGCCGTCGAGGACAGCCTGATCTATCAACTCTCCTGCGACGTGCTGAAGATGCTGCGTAAAACAGAACCGGCCTTCGACCGTCACTTTGCCGAATCGATCAGGGATCGCCTGAAACAGGCGGTCCGTACCCTGCAGGATTATGGAGAAGAGAAGAGTCCCATCGCCGAGATGACAGTCGAGGTCTCCGACCTGATCAAAAAGAGACCGGTCATGATCGATATCAACAGCACAATCCGCCAGGCAGCGGAGTTGATGAGCGATAAGAATGTCTCATCGGTGATGATCATGGATGGGACACAGCTGGCCGGCATCATCACCGACCGGGACCTGCGCAAACGATGCATTGCGGCAGGCGTCTCCGTGGATCGCCCGGTGAGCCAAATCATGACCACAAACCTGGAAACCATTCAGGAAAGCACCATGGCGATTCAGGCATTGATGACCATGACCCGACTGCATGTGCATCATCTCCCGGTGAAACGGGGTGAAGATGTTGTCGGAATGCTGACCGCTACCGACCTGGCTCGCCATCAATCCACGAACTCGGCCTATCTGGCAAGCGATATCCGCAAGGCCGCCAGCGTGGATGACCTGTCACTGGTGAGCGAAAGGCTGCCAGACCTGCAGTTCCAACTCGCCAATTCCAATGCCTCGGCACTGCATATTGGCGAGGCCATCTCCTCTATCACCGATTCATTGACGGCACGCCTGATCGAAATGGCCGAGACCGAGCTTGGACCGCCGCCAGTACGCTATGTCTGGTTGTGCGGCGGTTCCCAGGCACGCGGTGAACAGACCTCTCATTCCGATCAAGACAACGCCCTGCTCATATCGGATGAGATGAAACCTGAACACGCCGACTACTTCGAGACCTTGGCGAAGCGGGTCTCCGACGGTCTTAATGCATGCGGTTTCATCTACTGCCCGGGTGATGCCATGGCAACGAATCCGAAATGGCGCCAGACCCTGCAAATCTGGCGGAAATATTTCAATACCTGGATCAACAAGCCTGAACCCATGGCACTGATGCTGTCGAGCATCTTTTTCGATCTACGCCCGGTATACGGCGAAGTTGAGCTGTTCAACGAGTTACGATCAGACGTTCTCAACAAAACACGCGGACACGGCATATTCACCGCATTCATGGCGGCCAACGCCCTGCAACACCGGCCACCGCTCGGATTTTTCCGCACCTTTGTGCTGATACATGGTGGAAAACATGACGACACATTCGATATCAAACACCGGGGTATCGTCCCCATCACCGATATCGCGCGTGTGTTCGCCCTCGACCAGGGCCTAACGCCGGTGAATACCACAGAACGATTGGAGGCAGCGGCGGAAACCACCGTCCTCAGCCGCGACATGGGAGAAAACCTGGTCGATGCATTGGAGTTCATCGCCAGCATCCGCATCTATCATCAGGCGGAACAGATCCGCAAAGGCATCAAACCCGACAACTATCTGTCACCAGAAGAGCTGTCGGATCTGGAGCGCAGGCACTTGAAGGATGCCTTCCGGGTAATCCAGGAGATGCAGGATGCGATGGAAAACCGTTACCAGGGCGGACGTTTCGTATAGCTATGCTGACAAAATTTCTCAGTCTTGATTCCTTAAGAAAAAGAGCTTTGGCCCAAGCTGAACCGGGGATTCTGCATGACTATCTATCGACTCCGTTAACCTCCAATAAAACCCAATGTGAGGAGTTGTCGATTGTTTCCCTGGATCTTGAAACCACTGGTCTCGATCCGAAAAAGGACAAGATTCTCAGTTTTGGTCTGGTTGAGATGCATCATATGACCATCAAACTCGAGACGGCACGTCATCAGTTGATCACAGTCGACGAGAATATCCCGGAGGAGTCTGCGGTGATCCACCAGATCACCGATGACCAAGCGGCGACCGGGGTTTCGATTCAGGAAGCCCTGCAGGAGCTCCTGCAACGCATGGCCGGCAAGGTTATGCTGGTGCACTATTCCGCGATTGAACAGAACTTCATCAACGCGGCATGTCAAAAGTTGTTCGGCGCACCCTTCGTGATTCCGATAATCGACACCCTGGTACTCGGGCAACGCATTTTCGAACGCCGGAATCACACCATCCAGCCTGGGGATCTACGCCTGTTCAACCTGCGCCCGCGTTATAATTTACCGAATTACAAGGCACACAATGCACTCAGTGACGCTGTCGCCACTGCTGAATTGTTTTTAGCCATGGCATCTGAGATGGTGCCGAAACCCAGCCAGTGCCAACTCAAGCGTTTCCTTACACGCTGACTGGCAATAAAATGGTTGTAAATATGGGAATATAAAGACAGAGACATATCTGCTGTTGAGAATGAATAACCACCGTTGAGGAGAATCCAATGTCAGAAATTAAGACCTACCCCGTCCCTGCCGAATTCGCAGCACAGGCAAATATTGATGATGCCCAGTACCAAGCGATGTATCAGCAGTCGATCTCTGATCCGGAAGGCTTTTGGGGGGAACAAGCTGATAAATATGTCACCTGGTTTAAAAAATGGGACAAGGTAATCGATTGGAGCTTCGGCAAAGACGATCTGCATATCGAGTGGTTCAAAGGCGCCACCCTGAATGTCTCCTATAACTGTCTCGACCGCCATCTGGAGAGTCGTGGCGATCAGGTCGCCATCATCTGGGAAGGTGATAACCCGGAAGAGGATCGTAAAATCACCTATCGAGATCTCCATGAAGAGGTCTCTAAATTCGCCAATGTTTTAAAATCACGCGGGGTCAAAAAGGGTGATCGCGTCTCCCTCTATATGCCGATGATCCCGGAGGCCGCTGTGGCCATGCTGGCCTGTACCCGCATCGGCGCCGTTCACTCCATCGTATTCGGCGGTTTCTCCCCCGACGCCCTGCGCGATCGAATCCTCGATTCAGATTGCCAGGTGGTGATCACCGCGGATCAGTCGATGCGCGGCGGTAAGAAGGTACCCCTCAAAGCCAATGCCGACAAGGCCATCGCCCAGTGTCCCAATGTCCACACCTGTCTGGTCGTGCAACGTGGCGGTGACCCGGTGGAGTGGAATGACGATCGGGATGTTTGGTATCACGAAGCCATGTCCAGCGCCTCGTCCGACTGCCCTGCTGAAGAGGTAGCTGCCGATGACCCGCTGTTCATACTCTATACCTCCGGCTCAACCGGAAAACCCAAGGGCGTACTCCACACCACGGGCGGCTATCTGCTGCAAGCGGCAATGACCCATAAACTGGTATTCGACTACAAGGATGGCGAGGTCTACTGGTGTACAGCCGATGTGGGTTGGGTCACCGGTCACACCTATATCGTATATGGTCCGCTGGCCAACGGCGCCATCAGCGTGATGTTTGAAGGTATCCCCACCTATCCCGACATCTCACGTTTCTGGCAGGTGTGTGACAAACACAATGTGGCCACTTTCTATACCGCGCCCACCGCGATTCGTTCCCTGATGGGTGCAGGTGAGGAGCCGGTAAAAAAGACCAGCCGCAGCAGTCTGCGTCTACTGGGCACCGTGGGCGAGCCGATCAATCCCGAGGCCTGGGAGTGGTACTACCGGGTAGTCGGTGATGAGCGCTGTCCTATCGTCGATACCTGGTGGCAGACCGAAACCGGTGCCCACATGTTGACACCCCTGCCTGGTGCCACACCATTGAAACCCGGCTCGGCAACCAATCCCTTCTTTGGCGTGGATCCGGTGTTACTGGATGACCAGGGGGTAGAGATCGATGGCAATCCGGCTGAAGGCAATCTGGCGATCAAACACCCATGGCCGTCCATGATGCGCACGGTTTATGGCGATCACAAACGCTTTTTTGAAACATATTTCGCCATGTATCCCGGCTACTATTTCACCGGCGACGGCGCCCGCCGCGACGAGGACGGCTACTACTGGATAACCGGTCGTGTGGATGACGTGTTGAATGTTTCCGGTCATCGCCTGGGCACCGCGGAGATCGAATCCGCCCTGGTGCTGCACGACCAGGTTGCCGAAGCGGCGGTGGTCGGTTACCCCCATGACCTGACCGGTCAGGGTATCTACGCCTATGTCACCCTGATGGCGGGAACCGAAGGGAGCGATGAACTGAAGGCTGATTTGGTGAAACTGGTACGCACGGAGATCGGTCCCATCGCCAAGGTCAACCTGATTCAGTGGTCCCCCGGTCTGCCCAAGACCCGTTCCGGCAAGATCATGCGCCGCATCCTGCGCAAGATCGCCGCCAACGAGCTGGAAAGCCTGGGTGATACCTCCACCCTTGCGGATCCTTCCGTGGTTGACAATCTGATCGACAACAGGGAAAACAAGTAGCACCTATAGTCTGGTGTCCAACCCCCTCATCAGGAGCGCCCCATCGGTACCGAATGAATACCGATGGGGCGATTCTCAATCGGGTGTCGCCACTAAAAAAGAATCAATGATTTCATGAATTTCAAAATTCCCTCTTTCTATAAACGTATCCTGGCATTCTTCGTTGTTATCGGACCGATATTCTGGCTGGTCTTCACAGATGATGGCCAGCGTCGCACAGACATCGTTCTACTGACCCTGTGGGGCGAAGATGAGATCGCCTTGAATCTAAAGGCACTCGACAATCAGGTCAGTGAAGAGGATTTGAAACAGGTCTTTCCCGACATAACCTGGACATGTGAGGATGAATTGAGTAACTTCGGCAATCGCTTATGCGCCTCGCGCATCGGCATATTCAACGATATCCCCGCTCACTATGTAACCATTTTCTTCCTCGATCGCTGGATAAATGGCGTGAAGATCGGTTATCGCGGTCAGTATCATGAAATATTGAAACAACAGCTTTGGCAACAGCTAGGTGCACCGGCCAACAGCAATCCCCAGATTCCAACCATTCAGGGAATGGAATCCGTACTGCATTGGGTTACCGATTCTGGAAATGTCATTCTCAAGGATTCGTTGCAAGAGGACGATGAGGCTGCGTTACTCTGGCTCTCCCTCTCCATCATCCCGAACTAGGGCCTGGCTGTCAGAAACCATACAGGGAATCATGTAGAAAACGCTTGAAATAGCACATGATCTGCCGGGGGATTGCCCGCTCGGCATGCAGACGAAGTTCATGGATCTCGTCTGTTATCTGCTGATCGTAGGACACCTGGGCACGTTCGATTGCCTGGTGTACCACCTTTTCCAACACTACACCGTCACGATGCTTGACAACGCTGTATATGGCCATCAGTGCAATCTGTTCTTCCAGTCCCATTTCGCATTGATTGTCGAGGATTGTCAGCATGATCGTGGTAACGCAGTCCACCTGAAGCGGATCCAGGGAGATGGCTTCAGCCCATACAGCCGCCGGATGAGGTGCATCGAATGTAATAGTTGCATTTTCCACTAACACGACTTGTTACCCTTAAGAAACCAATGTAATACCCATAACAACTATGCTAGACCGATTAAAAATATTTACTTGGTATTTTTTCACACAGTTTATAAATATTACAAAATATCACTGTCCGGACAATCGCTTCTCACCACGCTCCGACATGAGCAGGGTATAAGAGTGAGATGATGGCAATCAATTGAGATTCAGGTCGAACCTGACCTCACCATCCTGATCAACGATTTCCAACTGTGAGTAGTCGCCCTTGGCAATCTTCAGATAGAGACAGGGATAGGTAAGCGCCTGCATTTGCACACTACCAGGCTTGGGCTGCAACCACTCCAGGGTGACTCTTGCTCTATTGGACGAGATTTCCAGACGGTCGGACAGTAATCTTAGCCCATACCCACCGCTTGGTTGCTGCCCCATGTTGACTCTGATTACCCAGAATTGATCCTGATCTGCACTGTTGTCAGTGTTTTGTTGTGGCGCGTTGCCAATTCTGGCGCTGTCACTCTTTTGCCTGTCACTATCAGACACCAGTTGCACGCCCGCAGGTTGGTTGACACTGCATACATATCCCTTATCAAGCACGCTGATTGCAGAGAAGGCCAATGTATTACACCCTGAAACAACCAGTAACATCAGCCCAAAGCCACCCCATCTCTGCCAATTGTCTCGCATCATGTATCGTATCATCCTGCCATTCCCCAGTTATTTCAGTATTGGAGTTACGCATCTTTGCCTACTCTGGATTTACTCTACATCCAGGCGTCTTAAAACCAGTGACCGGGTTGTATTTTCGAGGGATTGAGAACTCGGTGACTGGTATTCATAAGAGGTGGTGAAATCCAGATCAACGATATCGCTCGATTCAATAGTGATGATGCTGGGTTGCGAAGCGGTTGCATATGCGCCGCAAGACTCACCAGAATCACAAATGATGCCATCCATATCCATGTCTGACCCGGCAAAGATCAGGTAGTCACCCGCTGCCACCTCGCTAAAACTGTAGCTGACGCTCTCGCCAACCGCTTCCACCTGAAACTGCTGTAACACCTGATCGGTATCATTATTCACCAGCAGCACATAGTGGATACCCGCATCACCGGTAATGGAGATGTCCAGCACCTGCATGATGACCTGAACCGTCTCGCTCGCACTCCCGGCGCTGATCTGAATAGTATCAGAATAGGTCCCGGCAGCCAGTCCGGAACGATCGATGATGGCGTTATAACTGCCGTAACCCGAGCCATCCACCTGACTGGCTTGCAGGGTCAGCCAGCTTATGTCCTCAGCGATCTGGACGCTTCCCAGATCGCCACCGATCTGTTCAATGAAAAGTGTGGTGCTCTGCAGATTATGGGAGAAGTTCAGGCTCTGGGGATTGACACTCAATGCAGGATCCACGGGCGCTCCGCCCCCTCCCCGCTGTTGTGCCGCGTCCACCGCTTTGAAAGCATCGATCAGGCCATGGCCATAGAGATTGTCTCTTCCCGTATCACCAAGATCAGTGGTGAGTTCTCCCGCAGCCAGCATGGAATCGAACTCGGCAGGGGTCATCGCGGGATATACCGCTTTCATCAGCGCCGCCACCCCGGCGATATGGGGGGCCGCCATGGAGGTACCGTTATAGAATACCAACTGATAGCTGAGGGTGTCGGACGAATCGTCTGCACCCGCACTCAATACGCCATCTGGCCTCGAGTCCCCATTCAGGTCCACACGCAAATCACCACCGGGCGCCGCCACGTCGATCATGGTGCCAAAGTTGGAATAGAATGCGAGATCCCGATTGATGTCCACCGCGCTTACTGAGACCACCCCCGGATAGGAGGCAGGATAGGAGAGCTGGGATGTGCTCTCGTTACCCGACGCGGCAATAATGATTACGCCTTCCGCACGGGCCGCCGCCACCGCTTCCCGGGTGGTCTGGCTGTCGGAATTTCCCCCGAGACTCATATTGATGATATCGGCCGGTTGGGCGGGTGTGGTACCTGAGGCATTGGAAAGCCCGGCCGCATAACGTATCCCTTCCGCGAGATCCAGTGAATTGCCACCGTCCTTACCCAGCACCCGGATCGGCATTATCCTGCTCTCCCAGGCAACACCGGCAGCACCCTGGCTGTTGTTACTCCGGGCAGCCACAGTACCGGCCACATGGGTACCATGAAAGGATGAGGAGGTACCATCCTGCAGGGCATCCCCTTCATCGTTGGGGTCGCTATCGATACCATCTCCGTCACCGGCACTCTCAGCATCGGAGATGAAATCATATCCCGCCGTGAGCTGGCCGCTCATTTCCGGATGAGTGAGCAGCACCCCGGTATCGATGACCGCCACGATCACGTCAGTGTCCCCTGTCGTGATATCCCAGGCCTGGGGCAGATTGATCTGCGGATAGTGCCACTGCAGCGTGTAGTGCTCGTCATTTGGTATGGCCGAGGGGTGTACGATGTAGTTGGGCTCCGCATAGTCAACGTCATCGCGTTTTCGTAACGCCTTGATCGCGTGCAGGGTATCGAGCTTCTGTTGTTGCAGTTCGGTTAGCTGCATATCGGTCAGCGTGCGGGCGGCCACCACTGCTGCCTGCCCCTTCAATGTCAACCGCTGTACACCACCGCTGTAGTTATCCGTGTCGAACTGGAACTGCTGCAACAGGCCATCCTCGATTCGAGCCTGCACTGAGAGGTCATTGAATCGGACCAATACCTCCTCAGGCAGAAAGTCGTCTGATAGCCTGAGTGCACCGGAAGGCAGCGCTGCCAGAGGCGTCAAACCCACTGAAAGCAGGTAGTTGGAGGCACCGGAAACGGCATACACATTCACATAGTACTGCCCGTCCTCCGGGATCACCAGTGACTCGAACTTGGTATCCAGCCCGCCCAAAGAGGCGTCAATCAGTTGGCCATTGAGGTCGAAAAGGAACAGATCCAGATCCTCACCGCTGGACAGATCGGCGATATTGAGCAACAGCGTCTGGCCCGCCTGCATATCGATGAGAAAGTAGTCATCCGTGTCACCTGAATTGAATGAGAGACCGGCAAAACCCTCGCGAGGCTGATTGACATAACCGCCAATATTGACAGGGTTGGGTACCACCTGCGCGGCGGTCGCGGGATGATTGGGGACAGAGACGCTCTCCACATCGTTGACGTCACTGTCGGTAACAACAAAGGAGGGAACGACCAAATTACCACTGACGTTGACCCTGGACTGGGTATCAGCATTATCGCCACCACCGCCGCCTCCGCAGGCCGCAATCATGGACGCCACTACCAGGGAGAGGCCGGTGATAGTCAGTTTTTCCAATCGAATCATAGTGCCTGCTCCCAGATTTGTCCTTGCTGATTCCCGATAGAGGATAGAACAATCGATTGTAGATCAAGCCCTATCCATTGCAAAGAAGTCAGCTGAAATCTTTAGTTTTTTTTACCTCCAACAAAAAACATCTTGAACAATGTTAGTGTTGACGGGGCATATTGAGTGTGCTCATAGTTGGATTATGACTTAACATTACCCTCAAGTTACCTATCTCACCCTGGTCTAATTGAAACATGGGACGATACAAGCCGCCTGCTCCAGCAAAATCCCCCTATATCACACAAACCGGGTATGCGCAGCTCAAACAGGAAGAACAGGGACTATGGATTCGTCGGCGGGATGTAACCAAGGCGCTGGCCGCAGCAGCTGCCGAGGGGGACCGATCAGAGAACGCGGAATACATCTATCGCAAAAAGGAGTTGCGTGAAATCGACTGGCGTATCCGCTATTTGCAGAAGAGACTACCGGCTCTCAAGGTCGTCGATCAACTACCGGGCAATCAACAACAGGTCTTTTTCTCCGCCTGGGTGTGGCTGGAGGATAAAGATGGTAGCGAACAGAGTTATCGGATAGTCGGACCGGATGAGATTGGTATGCAGGCGGATTACATCAGCCTGGATTCCCCCCTGGCACAAGCCCTGCTGGGACGCAGTCTGGACGACCAAATCACAGTCGAGACACCAAATGGCATGAGACAGTACTGGATTGTGGATATCCGATATGACGAGGATCGATAGCCTCGTACCGGCCTCACACCGCTATGGGTGGCTCATCCATCTTTGCCAGTTGCTCACGCAGGGTCAGGATATGCTCTTCCCAGAAGGCCATGCTGTCGAACCAGGGGAACGCCCTGGGAAAGGCAGGATCATACCAACGCCGGCCCAACCACCCTGCGTAGTGGACCAGCCTCAGGGTACGTAATGCTTCCAACAAGTGGAGTTCCGCGGGATTGAAATCGTAAAACTGATTGTACCCTTCCAGCAGATCCGCCGCCCGTTCGCTCATGTAACCACGATCACCGGAGAGAAACATCCACAGATCCTGGATTGCGGGACCCATTCTGGCATCATCGAAATCGACAATTTGCGGCCCATCGTCTCGCCACAGGATATTCCCGGGATGGCAGTCGCCATGCAATCGAATCGTTTTGAAGGCCCCGGCGCTGGCATAGCAGGACTCGATCCGGTCGATCAGATCAGAGAGCAGGGTTTCATAGGCAGTGACCAGGTGAGCAGGGATAAATCCATGCTCCAGAAGATAGCGACTAGGCTGATGCAGGAAGCTCTCCAGGTCGATGCCTGGCCGATGCTCGAAGTCACAGGTGGAACCCAACAGGTGTATCCTGGCGATAAAACGGCCCAATTGAAGCAGATGACCGGGGTCATCCAACTCCGGTGCGCGCCCACCCTTGCAGGGATAGAGGGCAAAGCGGCTCTGCTCATGGTACAACAGGGTCTTGCCATGCTCGTCAATGATGGGGGCGATGACCGGTATCTCCTGCTGGGCCAATTCAATGGTGAATTGGTGCTCCTCCAGGATCGCCTCATCGCTCCAGCGATTGGGGCGATAGAACTTGGCCACCAATGGCGGCCCGTCATCCAGGCCAACTTGATAGACCCTGTTTTCATAACTGTTGAGGGCCAGCATCTGTCCACTACAGCTGACACCGGTCGATTCCACGGCATCCAATAGTGCATCGGGTGTCAGGGTGGCAAACGCCTGCTCTTGCGAATCTGCTTCCATCTCTTATCTGATACTCTGAATTGAACTGTGGTTATTTCGTTTGACGCCGATCATCAACAGTAGTGCCTTAACTTGGAAGGCCGGGATTCTTGCAGTCTTGCACTTGACCCATTAAAGTTCCTGGTTAATAACAGCCCGGGCAACGAGCTGCCTAAGACCACACTTCAAATGAATATTTACGGCCTCACCGTTATGTGACTAAACAGGCAGCATCATGACACCAATGGACGACAGACTCAAAGCACCAAACGACAACTGGCTGCAGCGCTGGAAAGAAAACAACATCGGTTGGCATCATGTGGAGTTCAACCAACATCTGTTGAACCATTGGCACGCCCTGTATCTACCCCAAGGCTCAATGGTATTGGCCCCGCTCTGTGGTAAAAGCAGGGATATGGTCTGGCTGGCCGGTCATGGATACCGTATCCGTGGAGTCGAATTGAGCCCGTTGGCGATTGAGGCCTTTTTCAAAGAGCATGCCCTTCAGCCCAGAATTGAGTACTTAGGTGACTTTGAGTGCTGGCGTGACGGACCCTTCGAGATCTATTGTGGCGACATATTTGACCTTGAACAGATCGATAACAGTGACGTCAATGCAGTCTATGACCGGGCCTCCCTGGTAGCACTGAATCCAGATCAGCGTATCCACTATGCACAAATGCTGAAGCGTTTTCTCCCCGAGCAGGCAAAGGTTTTATTGATCACCATGGAGTATCCCCAGGGAGAGATGGACGGCCCTCCCTTCAGTGTTTCAGATGATGAAGTCAGAGCCCTGTTCAAGCAACGTTTTTCCATCCAGCACCTGCATAGCTTGAATATCCTGCAGGATACCGACCGCTACCGAGAAAAAGGCGTCAGCCAGATGTTGGAGCATGTCTATCTATTAAAGTAGCCGGATCTCATGGAAACCAGATCTGGACATCGATGCTTACCGTTTGCTGATCGTCAGATAACCAGATCTGATTATCCTGAATCGTGGCATGCAGGGACATGTTCCGCTGAGCAAGGGACTCAAGCCGGCTGTCACCGACCACAGATATCATGACTACCCGCAAGTTGGAGAATCGCTGCACCATCTCCTGCTGCTGGGACCACCATACAGACGCACTGCGTTCTGCATAGAGATAGACAATGACCTGTTTCGCCAAACCACAGGCACGCCGCAGACGCTTCTCATCCAGCTGCCCCAATTCGATCCATAATTCGATCTCATTGCTCAGGTTCTTGCGCCACAGCTCTGGTTCGTCATCGGTAGACAGGCCCTTGGTGAAGCTGAGATCATCATCGGCATTCAGGGCAAATGCGAGCAGTCGGATCAACAGCCTCTGATCCGTCTCAGAGGGATGTCGCGCCAAGGTCAGATTATAGGTCTGGTAATGCCCTCTCTCCATATCGGAGATCAGGAGTTCTGCTTTAAAGATAGTTGCCTTCAGGGCCAATATACTAGGGCCTGTTAACGCTCATCCAGCGGAACGAAGTCACGGCGAGGTGAGCCCATATAGATCTGGCGGGGTCGGCCAATTCTCTGCAACGGATCGCTCATCATCTCCAGCCAATGGGAGACCCAACCGACGGTACGTGCAATGGCAAACATCACCGTAAACATATTTTTCGGTATGTTCAATGCCCGATAGATAATGCCTGAGTAGAAATCCACATTCGGATACAACTTACGCTGCAGGAAATATTCATCCTTCAGGGCAATCTCTTCCAGCCTGAGCGCCAGTTCAAACATGGGATTATTACTGTCAGCAAGCTCACTAAGCACCTTTGTGCACATTTCACGCAGGATATTGGCGCGTGGATCGTAATGCTTATAGACACGATGCCCGAACCCCATCAATCGAAACGGGTCATTCTTGTCCTTCGCCTTGGCGATATACTTATCGATGTTGGAGAGGTCTCCAATCTCGGTCAGCATGTTCAACACCGCCTCATTGGCGCCACCATGAGCGGGACCCCATAGTGATGCAATACCTGCGGCAATACAGGCGAAGGGATTGGCCTGCGAACTACCAGCCAACCTGACGGTTGAAGTGCTGGCATTCTGTTCATGATCGGAATGGAGGATGAACAGAAGATTCATTGCCTCAACCGCGATTGGATTTGGATGGTATTGTTCGCAGGGGGTTGCGAACATCATTTGCAACAGATTGGCGCAGTAGGAGAGGTCATTGTCCGGATAGACAATCGGCTCGCTTATATTGTGCTTATAACTGGCAGCGGCAATCGTCGGCATCTTTGCAATCAGACGATGGGCTGAGATTTCACGATGCCGGGGATTGTTGATATCCAATGAGTCGTGATAAAAAGCCGATAGTGAACCGACCACACCGACCATGATCGCCATCGGGTGTGCATCATAGTGGAAACCACCAAAGAAATCCTTGAGATTCTCATTCAGCATGGTGTGATGGGTGATGATGTGATCGAACTCTAGCAGTTGGCTTTGATTCGGCAACTCCCCATACAGCAGAAGATAGGCAACCTCGAGGTAGTCCGCCTGTTTCGCCAGCTGCTCGATGGGGTAACCGCGATACTCCAGAACTCCAGCTTCTCCATCGATATAGGTAATACTGCTTTCGCAGCTTGCCGTTGACATGAATCCGGGATCATAAGTCAGTATTCCCTGATCCCGATAGAGCTTTGTCACATCAACGGCCAGTGGTCCCTGAACCGGTTTCATAACTTCAAGATCGATTTTTTTCTGCGCTGTATCCTCTTGAATTAAATAATATTTTTCTGTCATTTGTTATTCTCCCGAAGTGTTACGGGCACGACCCGATCTCTTACAAAAACGTATAATATACGCCATGGCAAGGGGGCTGTTGTGTTAGACAGATGGCAGTTGTTGATGTTCTATTGCAAGCAGTCGTGACAAACTTTATTCATCCACTTTACGCCGCAATGCCTTCTGTCTTCCACGTTTGGTTTTACTCTCCAGTCGACGATGATTGGATGCCTTTGTCGGTTTAGTTGGGATACGTTTCTTAGGTTTCTCTATAACACGCCGAATTAACAATTGAAGTCTTTCCAATGCATCCTGTCGATTTCTTTCCTGATCTCTGTAGCGTTGTGCTTTGATTATGACAACGCCATCTTTATTGATTCTTTTGTCATTCAGTTTCAAAAGCCGGTGGCGATAGTGCTCAGGTAGCGAAGAGCTGAATATGTTAAAACGCAAATGAATGGCAGATGCCACTTTGTTGACATTCTGCCCACCCGCTCCTTGTGAACGAATAGCACTGATTTCGATCTCATTCTCAGGGACTGAGACATGCTTGGATATTTTCAGTGCCATGGGACCAACCACCAAATGATTAATATCTTTTAATATGCATAGTAGAATCTTCTCTATAGTAGCACCTTGAGTATCATGATTCAGAGTCCAGTCACCACAATTTATCCAGGGCCTGATAACACTAATCCTGATGAAAATTATGGATATTTTCTACCTATACTCTTATGAGACGTAAATAACAATTTTTACCGATCATCAGATTTTTCTGAAATTAAATGAATCAATCCTTTTAGACAATACACTTTCAATAACGAGGCTCGGAATGAGATACCACCATAAACTAGTTGTTCTCCTTACCGCGCTGCTTTTGTCGATATCTATCAATGCCTCAGCAGCCGCCATCAATACGGAAAAACACCTCATCGACTATGAAACCCTGGTTGAAGGACTATACAAGCCTTGGTCTGTCGCTTTTCTTCCTGACGGTGGCATGCTCATCACTGAAAAGCGTGGAACGCTTCGTTATGTCAATCGCCAAGGCGAACTGGAGGCGAAACCAATCACGGGTCTTCCAAGGATTAGAGAGCATGGACAGGGCGGCCTGCTTGACGTCGTCTTGCACCCGGACTTCAAGCATAATCGTTGGGTCTATTTCTCCTACGCCGAGCCGGATGGTGGGACCTACGGTACCACTGTGGCCAGGGGCAAGCTGCAAGGACGTCATCTGGAACAGTTACAAACTATTTTCCGCATGAGCCGAAAAACCCCAACACGTAACCATTTCGGATCGCGCCTGGTGTTTGATCGTCAGGGGCAGCTGTATATCACCCTTGGTGATCGTGGCGATCGCCCCCGCGCCCAGGATCTCAGTGATCACGCTGGTTCTGTAATCCGAATCAATGATGATGGAAGCGTACCACCACAGAATCCATTCATCGGCCAAGGCGACAAGTTGGCAGAGATCTACAGTTATGGACATCGTAATATTCAGGGAGCGGCCCTGCACCCGGAAAGTGGCAAGCTGTGGACCCACGAACATGGTCCTCAAGGCGGTGACGAGTTAAACATACCCGACCCCGGTGCCAACCACGGCTGGCCTGTTATCACGTATGGTGTGAACTATGTCATCGGGACAAAAATCGGTGAAGGCACACACAAGCCAGGCATGGTTCAACCTATTCACTATTGGGTTCCCTCCATTGGGCCTTCAGGCATGACCTTCTATACAGGTGAAAAATTCAAGCACTGGAAGCACAACCTGTTTATCGGTTCACTCAAGTTCAACCAACTCGTAAGGCTGGAACTGGATGGCGAAACCGTTACCCGTGAAGAGCGCCTCGTAAGCGATGAGTTTGGAAGGATCCGGGATGTGCGACAGGGACCAGATGGTCTTATCTACCTGTTAGTCGATGCAAATAACGGAAAGCTCATTCGATTATTCCCCAAACCTTAGTGCATACCAATATACGCTTAACAGTTACATTTTTAACAAGCCCCCTGTCTTACGATGCAGTCCATTGTCCAAACCGGTGTAAAAGATAATTACCTTGTCTATGCTCGAGAACAATCACCAGCATCGGAACTCATTCCCATAGGCACGTGTAAAGTTTATAGGGGCACCAGAAGAGCATGATTTACAAAATTCAAAATCATCGGCTCGGGATTCTTTGCTGCGGCATGCTGCGGTCACCCACCAGTGCGAAGCTGTCTGGAAAATTCCTGGTTTTTTTGATGCTACTTGTCTGCCTCGGCCCGAAAGCGGTCATTGCAGTCGATGAAACCGAGTTGCTCGCACAATTGCGCAGCGGGGGTTACACACTCTATTTTCGGCATGTGGCCACTGATTGGTCGAAGCAGGATCGCGTCACAAAGGCCGGGGACTGGTTGAGTTGTGATGTCAGCCAAATGCGGCAACTTTCGGACAGCGGTCGCGCTGAGGCGAGAGCTATCGGAGAGGCGATCCGCGACCTGGGAATTCCGGTGGGACAGGTATTGGCAAGCCCCTATTGCAGGACGATGGAAACAGCAAAGCTGTTCGATGTCGGGCCTGTGGTCTCGACTACTGTTGTCATGAACCTGCGGAGTGCCGGTTATTTCGGTGGGCGCGACAAAATCGTTGCGAGTGCGCAACGCCTGCTATCGACACCGCCTGCCGCTGGCGCTAACAGGGTCGTCGTTGCCCACGGAAATGTTGCTCGAGAGGCGACACCGGTCTACCCGGATGAGGGCGAGGGCGTGGTGTTTCTTGCCGATGGCAAGGGTGGGTTCGATGTGATTGCACGCATCCCCCCTGAGCGCTGGCGCCGGATGCTCGAGGTCGATATGCGACCTCAGGGTGACAGCCTCAAACGGTAACGAAGGATGCGGTCGTTGCCGGAATCCGACAGCCAAAGATCGGTTCCGCGTACTTCCACCCCTTCGGGGGTTGTAAACTTGTTGGCGCCGAACCCTGGTTTACCATCACCGAGCACCAGGCCAAGCCTGCCATCGGGTGTGATGAACTTGATCTGGTGGTTATTCTTGTCCGCCGCGACCAGGCTACCATCATCGAGCAGATCCATGTAACGCACGCCATCGAAGTCGTAGGTGTCACCGGACCATTCTCTTTTCACCGCAAGCTCTGAAGACAGCAACAGTATGCGGTCATTGCCCGCGTCGGCCAGCCAGATATCCAACCCATTGGCCGCAAGTTCGAGATCGTGCGGTGATGACAATCCGCGAAGTTCATCCACCACCACACCGTTTTCAAACACCATCAGGTTGTTCGACCAGGCACCAGCCACATAGATACGACCATTGGGGTGGGCCAGGACTCCTTCAGGACCTCTGATACCTGTTGACAGCTCACCGACCTGGTTGGCATTTGTATCACTTATCGAGTAGATGATTACGCGGTTGTTGTGGGTATCGGCGACATAGGCCCGGCCCATGCTATCGAAGTCGATGTCGTGAGTGCCGGATTGATGGTCTTCGCCAAATGCATCGATCAATTCGAGTGTTTGCGGGTCGAGGATGGCGATGCGATTGTTACCCACGTCAGAGACGAATAGATAGCTTCCATCGGGAGACAATTTAAGGTCATGTGGGTTTGACAGTATTGGCTTGCTCGCCTGCACTAACGTTGCCGAGACCTCGGCGTACAGCGGCCATACTATCAAGCTCAACAGTAATGTGGCAGCAAACTGTAATTTCATGTCAAATGATCGTATTCGATGTGATGCTATGTTGCCCTATACATCCGCCTTAAACTTTTAACCATCAAGACTGCCGCTTCAACGCCACTGTAATAGTTCTTGTCCTCATCCATCACTAAATAACCTATATTTTCATAGAACATAACCGCACCGGTGTTTCTCGTTCTTACTTGAACAAACACGTTAAATACGCCAGCCGTTTCGGCAACCTTCTCCAACCAATCTACAATATGAGAACCTACCTTCATGCGTCGGTAGTTTCGTTTAACCGCTAAAAGATCCAGGTTAGATTGGTCTTCCTGATAGGTCATTATCCCAAAGCCAACCAATTCAGAATCCCTTCGAGCCACCACGACATTTTTCGAAGGACTGCGAATCAACTTCGCCACCCTGTCCGGCGTGTAGCGCCAGCCCAGGCCATATTCGATATCATTTTTTGACATCAACCCGATTTCAACAGCATCGGATATCTTCGCAAACTCTATATTCGTCCTGTCTACTATCACGGTTATTGGGCTGGCATTGTTTGCGAGCTACTTTTGGCGCCAATTGCTCTTGCCATCCTGGTACCAATATCCCTTTGGCGCCTCTTCCACCCATACCCTCGCGAACGTATCACGGATATTTTTTTCCCATTGAGGTTGTCCATTGGCACGGGCAATCTCCGCATAGAGCGCTTTACGATCGCCATTTTCATCCGCCACCAGCTTCTTCACTTTATTTCGCTCACGCAGTGGTATCAGCTTCAGATCCCGGACGGCCACCGATCCGTTGTTGGTAAAGCCAAGGGCGCCGGACCGATAGTGGGCTGCAAGGCCACTCTGTCTGCCGGACATGGATGCACGCAGTTTACGTATGGCCGGCGATTCAATATCGATATTCGGTTGCGCCGCCTGGGCTGGCTGTATCAGAAAATCCACCACCCCGGTCAAGGTGTGCGACAGGGCCGATTCGAGAATACCCTGTGAAGACTGTTTATCATCCTTTGTGGATTCCGTATCTGGCGCCGGCTTTTCTTGTTCAGGCGTTGCCTCCTCACCAAGCACATCGCGCACGATGGTACGCGCTGCCTCTTCGGCCGCGGCGGCGGGAAAATAGATATTGATTGTTACACAGGCAACCAGGCCCAGTGCCATGAATGGATAAC
>NATW01000100.1 GCA_003094555.1 gamma proteobacterium symbiont of Ctena orbiculata | reverse complement strand
CTCTCTCGAGCCTGCAACTGGGGATTCGTCTAACGGCAGGACACCGGACTCTGACTCCGTATGTGGAGGTTCGAATCCTCCATCCCCAGCCAACAGTTATTCAAGCCCACGCTATGTGGGCTTTTTTTACTGGCGCTACAAAGCTGCCCGGATGGAGGATTTGAACCGATCAGAGGTTCGACGACTGAGCAACGCGAAGGAGAACAGCTTTAGCTGGCCCCGAAGGGGTGAGGCCCTACGGGCCGAATAATCCTCCATCCCCAGCCAACATAGAACCCGCCATGTGCGGGTTATTTTTGGTGCCTTAATTAGAACCTGACAGAAGGATGAGGCAATCAAAAAGGGCATACAGCGGGTAACCACCAATGGCGTACACCGCTGTTGCCCTACACATACAACACTATGTCCTAATAGAGATAGACAGCCCCGGCATAAGGCGCGGTTGCATCCTGCTGATTGGCGCTATCCCCCGAATTCTCCAGAGGCGCCCCCACAGCCAGGGTCGATCCGTCACTGGAGATGGCCAGGCTACTGCCGAACTCGTCGTTTAGATCGGGGCAGAATAGTGAACAGAGCGGCTGTTCCCACCCTGCATCCGTATTCGAGGCCTTGACATAGGAGTGCTGAAACCAGCCGCTATCGCCACGCGTAAACATATAGGCCGCACCTGGCGGGGAGGCAGCCGCGCCGTTGTCCACCTGACTGCCGTTGACACCCGCGGCCAGGGAGTCCTCATAGGCCGCGCTCACAACCAGACTGTTTCCATTCCCGGAAAGCGCCACTTTATAGCCAAATTTATCATTGGGATCGGCATTGGATGCCTTGAAATAGGCGCTTTGCGACCATACGCTGGCCTGACGCTCGAACAGATAGACCGCACCCGAGTTTTCTCTTGAATTATTGGCAGCGCTGCCATTGACACCAATGGCGCTTGAATCTTCCGCCCAGGTTGCCACAACCACGGAATCCCCATCCGCCGAGATTGACACATCATTACCGAATTCATCACCACTGTCAGTCGTTGACGGCTTGAGATAGGCTTGCTGGCTCCAGGCAGAACCACTATAGGCAAAAACATAGGCCGCTCCTGCCCCTCTCGCGTCATTGTTGGTCTGGTCACCATTGATACCGGTTGCCGAGGAGTCTTCTCCCGGCGCGCCCACAACCAGTGTCACGCCATTACCGGAGAGTTGCAATGCGTCACCGAAGCCGTCCGTACCCTCGCCATTGGTTGCCGCCACCATCGCCTGCTGGGACCAGCCGTTGCTATCTTCGAAAAGGTAGACACCGCCACCACTGACAGCCAACCTCTGTCCGTTGTCCGAGAGCGAGACCTGTTTGCCGAAATTGGCGCCTGCCACCGGCGAGGACGCCTTGATATAGGCCTGTTGATTCCATGCGCTACCGGCATAGTTAAAGATGTAGACAGCGCCCGCTCTTTGTAATGAGTTATCTGTCTGGTCGCCATCGATACCAGAAGCGGCCGAATCCTCTGCTGTTGCACCGACGGCCAGCACCTGGCCATCCTCAGAGAGGGATACCGCCTGACCAAACATATCGCCTGCCTGGGCGTTGGAAGCCTTGAAGTAAGCCTGCTGACTCCAATCGTCGCCATCCCGGGCGAACAGAAAGACCGCACCGGAACTCAATGCCATGTCTGTTCCGACCACCGGATCACCATCGATCCCGGTCGCTATGGAGTCCTCCTCTGGGACGCCTATTGCCAGGGTCGAGCCATCGCTGGAGAGCGCGACACTGCTGCCAAACCGATCCTCCGAGCCGATAAACGAGGGCTTGAGGTAACCGATGACATCGATCATCAGCGAAGCCGCAGACATGGTTATCGAATCGGCGCAATCTCCCGTGGCATTGCATGACTGAACCATGTAGCTGGCATTTACCCAGTCAGTCAGGTGGACAGGAATTACCGCATCCACGCTGGTCCCGGTGATGTTGTCACCCACCTGGCTGAAGCCGGAGCTACCGTCGGGATTCTGTAACAAGCGATAGTGATCGACACCCACATCGTTCCAGCTAAAGCGCAGCAGCTTGGGCCCTGCGACAGTGACACTCGGGTTCACAATATCACTCGGTGGGCAGCTGATCTGCACATCGGTGACAGCGGCTCCGCTCAGGCTGCCGCTACCGTTCGTTACCGTGCATGTCTGACCAGTGGGCTGGGTGGCGACGGTCACGCTATAGGCCTCGCCGTCGTTCAGCGCAGTGGTAAAAGTGAATGTACCACTGTCTGTGATACTGAGATCATCACCACCGTTGTTTTGCAACAACAGGCCATCACCGGTAAGACCGCTGACAATGCCGCCAATGGTAAAGACACCGCCAGTACTGTCAGTACAGGTGATGGTGATAGCGGTGACATCGGCGGCCGCTATGGTCCCGCTGCCATTGCCCACCGTGCAGCTCTGATCAGTGGGCTGGGTGGCAACGCTTACGCTGTAAGTAGTGCCGTCGCTGAGCCCGGTAGCGAAACTGAAACTGCCGTCACCGCTGAGTGCCAGGTCATCGCTTCCATTATTCTGCAACACCAGTCCGCTGCCTGTCAGGCCGGTAAGGGTGCCGCTGAGGGTATAGGTGGTTCCAGTCGTGTCTCCATCATCACTGCTGCCACCGCCACCACCTCCGCCACAGGCGACCAGTAACAACAACGGCATCAATAACACTGTTTTAAACACCCAACTCAAAAATTGCTTCATACCTTAATATCCTGATTTTACTTACTATCCGACAGCCTCAACGGGAAGGCCGCATACTTATCCACATACCACCTCAGTAACTTAGACTACTTTCCACAATTGGTGGATGGTAAATTATCTGAACAGTGGTACAGTCGGGATCGAAGCAGTAAAAACTGCGAGCTCCGTCACGGTGTGTGCGCGGAGCGTTACGCATCCTCACCCCGGCCGCCAGCAGATAGTCGTACCAGGCATCCACCTCCTCAGGATCGGAAAGGAAGAAACCGATATGGTCGAGGCGTTGGGCGGCCTCGTCAAACTGCTCCGCCGCGGTCTTGTGCAGCGCCAGATTGTCTGGCCCGGAGGTAAGATAGAGATTGTCCGGGTCGGGCCGCCACTCAATCTCCATTCCCAGCAGGTCCACATAGAAATGTTCGCTGGCCGCCATATCCCTCACATTCAGGGCCACATGTCGCATACCAAGGTGTTGCGGTGGTCGATTCATGAAAGCACCTCACTCAAGGCCTGGTCCCAGGTCTCCCGATCGCAGGCCCGTTGCACCACCAACGGCAGCGCGACGGCACCATGGGCCAGCAACTCTTCGTGTAAAGAACGCAGGGTGGCATCGGGCCTCTGTTCAAGTTGCTGCTGGCAAAGGTGATCAATCAACTCGGACCCCAACAGGGCCATGAAGGCATCAGTCGGACGCCTCGATATGGCAGTCAGACTGACCTCCGCCCAGCACGGAATATCTGACAGCAGCTTCAACCGCTCCAGGGCCTGTCGGCTGTTGATCTCTCCGGCATGAAACTCCAGGTCGATGGTCGCCTGTTCGGCCAGGGCCAGGCGCCGCTGATAGAGGGCAAGGCGATCATCTTCATTGAAATAGGCGTGTACCTCCAGGATCCGACTCATGTAGTGTGCCCAACCCCTTTTGAAAGCGGCGGAGGGATTGATCTGGCGCACCAGGCTGTGTGCCGATACCCCACCGGCCCAGGCCAGATAGTGGCGGCCGGCCCAGCCGCTGTAGAGATTACGCATACGGATCGCCGCGCGGGTCTCACCACCCCCAACCTGTTGATCATGGGGGATTAGGAATACCCCGCCCTTTTGGGTACGCAGATAGCTGCCGCAATCCGGCTGCCGGAAGCAGCTGTCGGTAATGCGGAAATCCAGGGGTTGGGTGGACTCAGGCAGGAGTTCGAGCCGCTGCAGGAAAGACCTTAGACCAATGGACTCCTCCCGATAGACCTGTAATCTGCTGTCACCGCTGAGCAGCTCACCATCATCCTGTTTTACACTCTGCAGGGTGATCCCCTGCTGCTCCATCTCGGCGTAGGTCTGGTGCAATCGTCTGCGGGCATAGGCCAAGGCATCCTCTACCGGGATATCGAGCTGGTCACGGTGGCGCAATAACCAGGCGAGCAGTTCCTTGCCGCAATCGGCGGTTCCCGAGGCGGCCGGGGCCAGATCCTGGATCAATACCTGTCTGAAATCATCCACCGCTTCCGCTGCCTGACTGCTGAGTGCCTGCAGGCGCCCCTTGTCGGCACAACATTCATGGGTTTGTGGCAGATCCCTGCCAAGCCGTTTCAGCCAGGGCACCCCCTTCTCCGCCGTCTCCAGGGCATCGGCCAACCACAGGGTGGACACCAGGCCCGGAAACTCTGCAAGCTGCCCCCTGGCATCCCGCAGATAGTTGGGGGTCTTCTCCAGTACCCCCATCAAGGCCTCGCACAACCTCTCCGGTTGGCGTACAACCAGCTCCTGGAGCAGATGCAGGGAGAGGTAGCGTGCCGGATCCCGGTGGCGCCAGTCGTGCTCAAGGAGCATTCGATGCTCAACCATGGCGGCGCCATAGATCAGCTGCAAATCGAGTTGACGGTCGGCATCCAGGGCCTCATAGTCCAACTCCTTCAGGCTGACCAGGAGATTGCTGATCAGGCTTGCCAAGGCACCCATTTCATCATCCCCGTCGGCAGCCAGCAGTCCCTCATACCCCGGCACCGATGCATACACGGCTGCCACCGGGTGAAAACGGAACCAGACCCGGTAGTAGTCGGCAATCAGCCTATCGAAATCGGCCGCCTCACTGCTCATCACGTATCTCATAGTCGTGGGTGATCTCAGCGCTCTTAGCCAGCATCAGGGAGGCGGAGCAGTATTTATCGGCACTCAAAGAGATGGCACGGGCCACATGCTTTTCACTGAGCCCCTTGCCGGTGACGATGAAATGGGCGTGGATGCGGGTGAACACCTTGGGATCCTGATCCGCCCGTTCAGCCTCGAGTTCCACTACGCAGCTGCTTACCTGCTGGCGGGATTTCCTCAGGATGGAGAGCACATCGAATTCGGTACAGCCGCCCATCCCAAGCAGCAGCATCTCCATGGGCCTGACGCCAAGATTGCGTCCGCCGTGCTCTGGCGGCCCATCCATCACCACCCCGTGACCACTCCCGGACTCCCCCAGCATGACAGAATCCTCCACCCAAACGACCCGTGCTTTCATTGGTTACTCCAGTTCTCCACCCCAAAGGCGTCAAATATGTGACAGAAGGGATAGATGATTAGTATGAATTGAGTTAAATTAATGAACTATTGTTTTTGTTACACTGTGCATCGCCCGTATCTACCGATGCCTGTAGATTCGACAAGTTGAAAAGGGTTGCTAAACTAGATCCTAATCTCCTAAATATTTAAACGATGACAATAAAACTACGGACGAGGGCTCAGAATTACTGCGATAAAGATCACCTGAAGCTGCCGATAGGCAGATAGCTGGATCAATCTGCAGGCTGATCTCTCCCCACAACAGCCAAGAGTCCCGAGATCATGACGATCATAAAACCACCACCGCAGGAACCTGAGTATCTTCAGCGATTCCTCTCTTTTTGTCACCGCCGACGTTACCCCAAAAATACCGAGATTATTCATATCGGTGATCCGGCAGATATCCTCTATTACATCACGGAAGGCTCGGTGGCTGTCTACATCGAAGATGAAGACGGTCGGGAGATTATCCTCACCTATCTCAACAAAGGTCAATTTGTTGGCGAGATGGGCCTTTTCGTCCCTGAACCCAAGCGAAGTGTGATGGTTCGGACACGTACCTCCTGCCAGATAGCGGAGATCAGTTACCAACGACTGGAACAGCTCTTCAACCACGATCTCAAGGATTATACCAAAGACATTCTGTATGCCGTGGGGGCTCAGCTCTCTCAACGGCTCAACCAGACCAGCAATAAGGTTGGACACCTGGCCTTTTTCGATGTGACCGGGCGCATTGCCCGCACCCTGCTCGATCTGTGCAAGGAACCGGACGCCATGACCCATCCCGACGGCATGCAGATTCGCATTACCCGCCAGGAGATCGGGCGTATCGTCGGCTGTTCCCGGGAGATGGCTGGCAGGGTATTGAAAAACCTGGAAGAGCAGGGATTGATCAGCGTAAAGGGCAAGACCATCGTAGTCTTCGGCACCCGCTGACAGCATACAAACTAATGATCGAAAAGGGAGTCGGTTGGTACTCCACTTTCGCATTCGCAGCAGGGATGCCGCGTCAATTCCAGCGGAACATGGACGGGCTGTTGGGGAGGCGGATGCCTGTTATAGCCCGGCGACCTCCTTGTGCCGCGGACAACTCAGCAGATGATCGTTCACCATCCCCACCGACTGCATGAAAGCGTAACAGATAGTGGTACCGATAAAACGGAAACCGCGGCGTTTGAGCTCCTTGCTCATAACGTCTGAAAGCGATGTGGAAGCCGGTACCTCCTCCAGGGTGCGCCAGCGATTCTGAATCGGCTTGCCCTCCACGAAGGACCAGAGCAGTGATGCCAACCCCTCCCCCGACTCCAGCTGCAGCACAGCCCTCGCATTGTCTATGGTAGCGGCTACCTTGAGACGATTGCGCACGATGCCGGGATCCGCAAGCAGTCTTGCCGTATCCTTGTCGCCAAATTCAGCGATCCGCTCCACGTCAAAATTGTGGAATGCGCGGCGATAACCCTCACGCTTTCGCAGAATGGTCAACCAGGAGAGACCGGCCTGGGCACCCTCGAGGATCAGCATTTCAAACAGATGCTGCGGGTCATGGGAGGGCACACCCCACTCGTCATCGTGGTAGCGGATATAGTCTTCACTTCCCAGACACCATGGACAGGGTTCCATCTTGCTCATGCTTCATCCTCCGGTTTCGGACCGATCCAGAATCCGGGCACATGGGCCACCTCCCAAATAAATCCGTCGGGATCGGCGAAACAGCCGGTGTATCCGCCCCAGAATGCCTCCTGGGCCGGTTTCACCAACCTGGCGCCCGCAGACAAAGCCTCGTCCATGATCCGGTCCACGGAGTCACGGTCAGTCACATTATGCGCCAGGGTGAAGTTGTGAAATCCGCTATCTCCAACGGAGACACCCGCATCCTCCGCCAGGGCCTGTTTTGGATAGAGGGCAAACCAGCTTCCATGAAGCTGAAAAAAAGCGATCTCTTCACTCTCATAGGGATAGCGGGGAAAGCCAAGGGCCTGGTAGAAATCGATGGAACGCGACAACGCCTCCACGCCCAGGGTAATCAGGTTGATTCTTGGTGCCATGCTCACTTTATCTGCTCCTTTTTTCGTCATCTCCCAATCGAGTCTAATCAACCACTACTGACAACGTTGTGTCAGGATTGCAAATTCATTCCACTGGATCCGCAAAGATCAAACATTATTCACGATCAACTTCAGAGAAGGCTCTGCAAGCCCGGGGTGTCTATCATTGTATTAGGGCCTGAGAAACGATTGACCAGCAATAACGACAAAACTTCCAGGGCAGAGGAGAAACAAGATGCCGGATCTGACCAGAGGATACCAGGTAACGGGAGAGGAAACCTGGCTGTATTGGATGCCATCCTAAAGCAGTTGGCCGTCTCCTGGAAAGGACCAAAAAACAGCCTGCCCCAGGAGCTGTTCAAGAAAAACTTCATGCCCTACGCAAAGGCCCACTGGGCCTACGATGCCTCCCACTGCAACTGCGAGGATCTGGCCAGGGCATTCCACGCGACCTGGAGCTATGTATGCCATAAACGACAGGGCCTGGGGCCCCGGGAAACGCTGCCGAAAGCCAGCGTTGAAAATTGCTTCGGAAACAGCGAAAACAAGGGGATGATTACCAAATCGAAGCGGGTGTTCGGCGGGCCAGCCCGCGGCAACGTCAGAAACCCGGCCAACGGAACCCTGGATGGACGCTGCCTGTTTCCGGTTCACTACCTCTGTAAGATTGGAAGCAACTACTTCGACCCTACCTTCGACAGATCGACGGCAATCCGTGACGACTGTATTGAGTAGAAGCTGGAGAGACTGCAGCCGACACTCTGGCTATCGGATGACGCCCAGTATATGTATCAGAGAAACCAGACGGCCGCCGCTGGTTTTGCCGATTCCTGGGATGAATTCAAGGCCACCGACCGTATACCCCATGAACAGTGGAAGAGCCTGACCGCCCGTTCCGGACATTGGCGATCAGCCGAGCTAAAGGCCGTGGACAGTGCGCTGGAACGCTATCAGAACGCACCCGGACAAGACAACCTCACTACCCTGAAAACCGCCTTTCAAACTTGGTTCAGAAAGAAACAGGGCGAGGTCGCCAAACGCAATAAAGAAAGCTGCATCTAGCGCCTGGCGCTCAACCTGGGACTGGCCAAGACCCTGCTGAAGAAGAGCTGAATCGTCGCCCCGTCCGGGTTTCAGGCATCATTCACGGCCAACAGCAGATCGCGCAGGGTACGCCCCTCGGTCTCCCGATAGCGGGAACCTGTGAGATCGAGATCGACAATCCGATCGAGTCGGAATTGACGAAACGCGCCTCGCAGCTCGCACCAGGCGCCCAGGGTCCACTTCTCCCCCCAGTAGAAGAGACCTAGGGGCCAGACCACCCGTTCCGACACCAGCTTGTCAGCCCTCTGGTATCTCATCCACACACGCTCCTTTTCATTGATTGCGCTGCGCAGCCGGGCGGCGTGTTCACGCACCATCTCCGGCAGATGGAAGTCCGGCACAAGCAGAGCCTCGCCATCGACTATCGGTTGCAGACGCTGTGGCAGGATGGCTTCTATTTTACGCCGTAACCTGGCCGCTGCAGCGGCGAGATTGCGATCCGACCAGGCCTGCACCATGCGTATACCCAGGAGCAGGGCGGTCAGCTCTTCATCATCGAACATCAGGGGAGGAAGTCTGAATCCCTGACACAGGCGGTAACCGGCGCCCGCCGTCCCCTCGATGGGAACCCCGGACGTGGAGAGTGCATCGATGTCACGATAGATGGTGCGTTGCGAAACCTCGAGTAGCTGTGCAAGCTCACGGGCGGTCAGATAGCGCTTGGTATCAAGTTCCTGGGTAATGCGGAAGAGTCGATCGGCCCGACGCATCAGGCGAAGAGTCGCGCCAGCTTCATCCCCGGATCCTCCGCCCGCATAAAGGCTTCGCCCACCAGAAAGGCGTTGACCTGGTGACTGCGCATCAGGGCCACGTCATCGCTTGTGAGAATGCCGCTCTCCGTCACCACGATCCTGTCGGCCGGTATCCTGGGCAGTAACTCAAGGGTGGTATCGAGACTGACCTCAAAGCTGCGCAGATTACGGTTGTTGATGCCGATCAGACGATTCTCCACCTGCAAGGCCCGCTGCAGCTCCTCTGCATCATGCACCTCGATCAAGACATCCATACCCAACTGCCGGGCCAGATCGTTCAGATCCTTGAGTTGTTGGTCATCCAGGCAGGCGGCGATGAGGAGAATGCAATCCGCACCGATCGCTCGCGCCTCATACACCTGGTAGGGATCGATAATGAAGTCTTTGCGGATCACCGGCAGCGTGCAGGCGTCCCGGGCCTGCTGCAGGTACTGGTCGCTGCCCTGAAAGAAGTCGATGTCGGTCAGTACGGAGAGGCAGGCAGCGCCACCCTTGGCATAACTCAGGGCGATCTGCGCAGGTTGAAAGTCCTCTCTCAATACACCTTTACTGGGTGATGCCTTCTTGATCTCAGCGATCACCCCCGCCTCACCAGCCGCCAGTTTGCGGGCGATCGCATCGGCAAAGCCCCGCGGTTCGGAAGCCTGGGGCAGCGACGTCTCCAGCTCGGCGATGGAGCGTAGCGACAGCCTGTCGGCGATCTCCTGGCGCTTACGCCGGGTTATCTTCAGCAGAATATCGGGGGTAGCGCTCATGTTCAGTCGAAGCTCTGGGTCAAGACCACCAGACGATCGAGACGGCTCCGCGCCTCACCGCTGGTGATGGCGTGATTGGCCTTCTCGATACCTTCCTCCAGGCTCTCCGCCAGACCGGCGGTATAGATCGCGGCCCCCGCATTGAACACCACGATATCCCGAGCCGGCCCGGGATTGTCTTCCAGTAAACCGCGGATCATGGCCAGACTCTCTGCGGCATCGTTGACCCGGATGGCATCCAGGGAACTGCGCTGCAGGCCGAACTGCTCGGGGTGCAGGGTGAATCGCCTGATCCGGCCATCTTTCAACTCTGCCACGTCTGTGCCATCCCCGATACTGATCTCATCCAGGCCGTCACGGGAGTGAACCACCATCACATGCCGGCTTCCCAGACGTTGCAACACCTCGGCCAGGGGTTCGAGCAAGTCGCTGTCGAAAACACCCAGCAGCTGATTCGGTACCCCTGCCGGATTGGTCAACGGTCCCAGGACATTGAAGATGGTACGCACACCCATCTCCTTACGCGGACCGATAGCGTGTTTCATCGCACTGTGGTGGCCTGGGGCGAACATGAAACCGACACCGACTTCACGCACACACTGCTCCACCTGCTGTGGCGACAGGTCGAGCCTGACACCCGCGGCCTCGAGGGCGTCGGCACTGCCCGACTTGGAAGAGACCGAACGGTTGCCATGCTTCGCCACGTGACAGCCGGCGGCGGCGGCGACGAACATACAGGCGGTGGAGACATTGAAGGTGCCTGAGGCATCCCCCCCGGTACCGACGATGTCGACGGTGTTGGAGAGATCGGCGATGGAGACGCCGGAGGCCAGCTCGCGCATCACCGAGGCCGCGGCCGCGATCTCGCTCACCGTCTCCTCCTTCATGCGCAGACCGACCAGGAATCCACCGATCTGGGCCGGGGTGGCATTACCGGTCATGATGTTGCGCATCACCGCCGTCATCTCGTCGGCGGTGAGATCCTGGCGAGCCAGGACTTTTTTTATGGCTTGCTGCATCTCCACGGGTGTTCTCCTTTTATTCGTTCAGGAGTGAATCTATTGCAGTCCGCGAATGAACGCAAATGAACGCAAATTTTTCTACTCTGGTTGTCAGGGTCCACCATGGGAGTGGACAGTGTCTGGCAGAGCATTATGGCCATGGTGTAGGGTGGGGCCTGCCCCACCCTACAAGCTGCTCCCTATTACCTGGCACAGAAGCCTCCGGCGCTCTTCTTTCGCAGCAGCGGCATGGACGCCGCGGTAGCCCCGTCGGCACAAGGATGTGCTGTCGGGGCGGCAAGCCGCACCCTACATCTGCCCCACCGAAATGACTGTCTGTTCGTATTGATGGGCCATGGCAACCAGAGTAGAAAAATTTGCGTTCATTTGCGGACTAAAAAAAGCTACCGCCCCTCGACGAAATTACGCAACAGATCGTGTCCGTGACGAGTGAGGATCGATTCGGGATGAAACTGCACCCCCTGGATCGCCAGCTCCTTGTGTCGCACCCCCATGATCTCATCCATCCCTCCCTCGACCTCGGTCCAGGCAGTGACCTCCAGGCAGACGGGTAGGCTCTCCTTCTCGATCACCAGGGAGTGGTAGCGGGTCGCCTCGAAGGGATTCTCCAGACCGCTGAAGACCCCGGTGTCCGCATGCATGATGGGGGAGGTCTTGCCATGCATCACCTCCCGCGCATGCACGATCCTGCCACCGAATGCCTGGCCAATGGATTGGTGGCCAAGACAGACACCCAGGATCGGTATGCGGCCGGCATAGGCGCGGATGGTCTCCACCGAAATGCCCGCCTCGTTGGGGGTACAGGGGCCGGGTGAGATGACGATCCGGTCGGGGCCGATGGCATCGATATCCTTCACCCCGATCTCATCGTTACGCACCACCTTGACCTCCACACCGAGCTCGCCGAGATATTGCACCAGGTTATAGGTGAAGGAGTCATAATTGTCGATCATTAATAACACAGCTATGTCTCCTTATCACAGGCATGCCGGTCGAGCCCGGCTTCCGCCAGGGCCACGGCACGGAATACCGCCCGTCCCTTATTCATGGTCTCCTTCCACTCCAGCTCGGGTATGGAGTCGGCGACGATACCGGCCCCCGCCTGGATGTGCAGGATTTTGTCCTTGATCACCGCGGTTCGGATGGCGATGGCGGTATCCATATTGCCGTTCCAGGAGAGGTAACCCACCGCGCCGGAGTAGACCCCCCGCTTCACCGGTTCCAGTTCATCGATGATCTCCATGGCGCGGATCTTCGGCGCCCCACTCACCGTACCGGCGGGGAAGGTGGCCCGCAGCACGTCGATGGCGCTCATACCGTCGCGCAACTCCCCGATCACATTGGAGACGATATGCATGACATGGGAGTAGCGCTCCACGATCATCTTATCGGTCAATTGCACGCTACCGATCTTCGCCACCCGGCCGGTGTCATTGCGCCCGAGATCGATCAGCATCAGATGTTCGGCTAGCTCCTTGGGATCGTCCAGCAGCTCCGCCTCCAGGGCCCGGTCCTCATCTTCCGTATGTCCACGCCGGCGGGTCCCCGCAATGGGGCGGACCGTGACCTCCCCATCCTCGAGGCGGGTGAGGATCTCCGGTGAGGAGCCGACGATATGAAAATCGTCCAGATTGAGGTAGTACATATAGGGTGAGGGGTTGAGCCCGCGCAGAGCCCTGTAGAGATCGATGGGTGGCGCCTGAAACGGAATCGACAGGCGCTGCGAGACTACCACCTGCATACAGTCGCCCTCGAGGATATACTCCTTGATCCGCTCCACCGCCTGTTTGTAACCCTGCTCGGTAAAGCCGGAGACAAAATCGGACTCATTAATGGTTCGCTCAGGACCGCAACTCTCCCGGGGTATGGGCTGCCGCATGGCGTGGACCAGCTCGCGGATGCGCGATTCGGCCGATGCCAGGGTACCGCCCTGAGAGGGATCCACATGCACAATCACGAACATCCGCCCCGACAGGTTGTCGAACACCACCAGTTCGTCGGAGACCATCAACAGGATATCCGGCGTCCCGAGTAGATCGGGATTGGGAGACTGGGCCAGTTTTGGTTCGATATAGCGGATGATGTCGTAACCGAAATAGCCCACCAAACCCCCATTGAAGCGCGGCAGGTCCTCTACCTCGGCGGCCTTGAAGCGCTGCTGGAAGGTCTCGATCCAGGCCAGGGGATCATCCACCTGGTGGGATTCAGTCACCTCGCCATCGGTCACCACCTCGATCCGCAGACCTTCGACCCTGACCTGGGTATGGCAAGCGAGGCCGATAATGGAGTAGCGCCCCCACTTCTCTCCCCCATGCACCGACTCAAAGAGATAGGAGTAGGGGCCATGGGCCAGCTTCATATAGACACTGAGGGGGGTGTCGAGATCCGCAAGGACCTCACACACGACAGGTATGCGGTTGTAGCCCTGTTGCGCCAGGGCGGCGAACTGTTGGGGGGTCATTTTCCTCTCCACACAAAAGACCAGACAACGGGATTTAACGGGTTGGTTCGGGAATCACCAACGCCATCGCGCGCCATACATCAAGGTCGTGTCGTGTGAAAGCAGGGCCATTTCAAATCGTCTACTGTGAATAGTCGGGGTTAACCATAATCAAAACTTGGTCCTGGCTCAAGCGGCATTTTCCAGCAGGGTGCGAATCTCGATCAACGAATCGAGCACCGCATCCGGATTGTAGTGCCGGATATCTTCGCCATGATTGTAACCGTAACTCATGCAGACAATCTGAAAACCCGCTGCACGGGCCGCCTTCACATCACTTTGGGAATCACCCACCATCAATGCCGCGGAAGGATCCGCTGACAGTTGCTCCGCCGCATGCAACAGGGGCATCGGATCCGGCTTCTTCTTCGGCAGGGTATCACCGGCGACAACGATCTCGAAATCGTCATGCACACCCAGGTCCCGCAGCAGCGGCAGGGTGAACTGAGCAGCCTTGTTGGTGACGCAGCCCAGGCGGTAACCCTGCCCCTTCAAGTAGTCCAGCCCCTCACGGATACCGGGATAGAGCAGCGATCGCTTACTGGTATTCTCAGCATAGAGTTCGAGAAAGATAGGATAGGCGCGTGCGAATTCCGCCTCCTCAGGTTCACCATCCAGCTGGCCGATGAGAGCACGGCGCACCAGACGCTCCACCCCGTTGCCTACCCAGTCCCGCACCTTCGTTTCACCGTGGGGCGGCCGGCCCAGCTGTTTCATCATCTCATCCACGCAATAGGCCAGGTCAGGCACGCTGTCGACCAGGGTGCCGTCCACGTCGATGAGGATCATTTCGGGTTTTTTAATCATGACCGGGTACTCTCAAACGGAAGAGGTCCGCGAATGAACGCAAATAAAGAATGATTGATCGTTAATGCGTAGGGTGCGGCTCACCGCACCCTACATATTAAAAACATTTACGTTTATTTGGTTTCATTCGCGAACTAATATTTCATTCAATCAAACCTTGGCCATTTCGGCCTTCATCTTGCCGACGATGGTGTCGTAACGGTTGGCATCACCCGCTTCAGGGAAACCGAAAATGCCTGAACCGGCGACGAAGGTATCGGCACCGGCAGCCTTGATCTCGGCGATGTTGTCGACCTTGACCCCACCGTCGATCTCGAGGCGGATATCCAGACCGGAATCATCGATCATTTGGCGACACTGGCGCAGTTTATCCAGGGTGGCCGGGATGAAACTCTGACCGCCGAATCCCGGGTTGACCGACATCAGCAGTATCATGTCGACCTTATCCAGCACATAGTCGAGATGGGACAGGGGGGTGGCCGGATTGAACACCAGGCCCGATTTACAGCCCTCGCTGCGGATCAGCTGCAGGCTGCGGTCGACATGCTCGGAGGCCTCCGGATGAAAGGTGATGTAGGTGGCCCCGGCCTTGGCGAAGTCAGGAATGATACGGTCCACCGGTTTGACCATCATATGCACATCGATATCGGCTGTGACACCATGCTTGCGCAGGGCCTCGCAGACCAGCGGACCAATGGTCAGATTGGGCACATAGTGGTTGTCCATGACGTCAAAATGTACGATCTCCGCACCGGAGGCGAGGACGTTATCCACCTCTTCACCCAGCTTGGCGAAATCCGCTGACAATATTGATGGTGCGATCTTATCGGATTGACGGGCCATGATTATTATCTCCTACGGTTCAACTGGCTGTGGCCTGGCGTAAATCCAGATTATCGCCACAGATACCAAAAAAAGGGAGGCCACTTTACCCCAAAGCGCCGGCATTTTCAGCATTCCCCTTCACAGGGCTATTTTGTGGATCAAACAGAGGTCAGCGGACCCGACCCTGGCGTAGAACAATACCCCTTCACCGAATCCCGTTAGCGACGCGGATTGTAGAGCAGAGTAGACTGGGTCCGATTGCCAGGCGTAAGGAAATTCCCATGAATCGATACCGCTGCAGACCCATATTGGCCTCAAGTCGTACCCCCCCTGTCGCCATCCGCCGGTTGCTCCTGCTACTGATCGTCTGCATGGCGGAATTTACGTCGGCCGCCAATCTGAGCCGTGAATTACGCATTGCGGAAGCGTTGGCGGCCGGGGTGACTGAGGGCAATCCGGTCTGGCTTGAAGCAGACACAGTCCGCTTTCTCGCCTTGCATATCCAAACCCCTGCCGCTGAACGACTGGGAGGAGTCATTCTGCTTCACGACAGCAACGGCCATGCCGACTGGCACGAGGTGATCCAACCCTTGCGGCGGCAGCTCTCAGAACGGGGCTGGGATAGCCTGTCGATCCAGACTCCCATCTCCGATGATCCATCAGATCCCGCCACCAGCAGCTCGCTGATTTCCTTGAGCACACCGCGCATCCAGGCCGGCATCGACTTCCTCAACAGTCGACAGATCGATCAGACAATCCTGATCGGGCATGGTTTGGGGGCAGAAATGGCGCTCAATTTCGCCACTCAGCCGGGGAACAGAATACGGGCCCTGGTCGCTATCGGGGTGACGCTCAGTGCTGAGAATAGAGAGGATCCGGTGTTCCAGGCCATAACCGGAGCAGAGATACCCATCCTCGATATCTTTGGCAGCCGTGACCATCCTGCCGTTGTTGGCAGTGCAACCCTGCGGCGTGGCATCGCTATCAGGAATGGGCGTGATCAATTCCGTCAGGACAAGGTAGCGGGTGCCGACCACTATTTCAGCGGTATGCAGGATGAGTTGGGTCGTCGGATTGCCGCCTGGTTGAAGCGGGTCGCAGGCCAATGGCGAGCTAAGCAGCCCCCATCAGTACCCTAATGGACCTGACATGGAAGCGGGTCTCACCAATCAAGCCATCCCCCTGGCCTCTTTGACACGTTCATAGGCCTTTTTGATCTCATCCGTCTTTTGCGCCGCCATCTTCATCATCTCCTCAGGCAGCCCCTTGGAGACCAGCTTGTCGGGATGGTGTTGGCTCATCAAGCGTCGATAGGCGCGCTTGACCTCCTTGTCGGTCGCCGCTGGTGTGACGTTGAGGACGTCATAGGCGTCCTCGAGGGTCGGGCCTTGCGCCCTTGATGGCGCACGATCGCCTCCCGTGCCGGCATAATGAGACTGGGCCCGTATCATTCGTTCCAGTCTTCTGAAGGTAAATTCGGAGATATTCAGCAGCGAGCAGATGTGCAGCAATAGGGACTCTTCCGCGCTATCCATACGCTTGTCCGCATAGGCCGCCTGGATCTGGATCTCCAGAAACATCTGGATCAGGGTTTGGCGCCGATGACACTCCAGGCGAAACTGCTCCACCACATCGTCGAGCGGGAAGCCCTCAGCTTTACCCTCGTTGAAGAGGTGGATAGCGGTCTTGCGCATTTCACTCGATAGTGACATCTGCGCCATCAGGGCTTCGGCGAGTTTGATCTCGTCTGGGGAAACGCGACCATCGGCCTTGGCCAAGTGTCCCAGTACGGAGAAGGTGGCAGTGAAGAAGGCGGTCTGGACCCGTTCCTGATCACCCGGTCCCCAGCTGACCTGGTCATCGGGCAGCCCCTGCAGGCCCTTATCGAAGCGATGGCCAAGGGCAGCGCCCAACACCGCACCCAAGGGTCCACCCAGCACAAAACCGAATGCACCACCTACCAGTTTACCCCACCAACTCAAAGGCTTACCTCTATACGCAACAGCTTCTCATTAACCCAAGCCGTCACTATACATTAACCCAAACCTATTTTCCGTGGATATATTGCTCATCGCTGAAGGAGTAGACCCAGGTGGGACAGAACACCACCATCAGGGTGATCACCCAGCCGTTGACCAGGGCTTCCGGGAAGAACATCAAGGGGAAGAAGGGCATCACCGTGACTTGCAACTCCGCCATGGTGTAGGCGCCACTGAGAACCAGCAGATGCATCGCCAGATAACCACTTACATAGCCGACCAGCCAAGCGGTAAAAAAGCCGTTACCCAAGACATAGACAAAGAACTGCCTTGGCAACCAGCTGCGTATCAATATCAAGGATATCTGCGACAGGGTGATCGGCACCAGCGCCACGGTCAGGAAACTGACTACATAACCCTGCCACCCATAGCCAGCATTCACACACACAGCCAACAGGGCGAGACTGGCCATGATGATGGCCATTGACCAGCCAAACATCAGGGTTATCGCGGTAACCCCAAGCAGATGGAATGAGATCCCCGGTTGCAGCTGGGCACGAATATGCCAGAGTACGATCAGGGCAACGATCGCACCTAAAAAGACATGTAACTGCCCTTTACGGGCGAGTCGACTCCAGGGCGCCATGCGTAACGCATACAGCAGTACCATGCCATACAGGCCGGCGATCCACCACAACAGGGCACCGGAAAAAAGTTCACCATCCAGCTCCATCGCGATTCAATCCTTTTTACAAAGCGGATTTCAGTTATGCTGTTAGCCAGTAAAAACCGAAACCTCGATATTGGGTGTTAGGCCCGCCAACCCAACCAAAATAGCAGGGGAAGACTCCCGTGAAATACCGCCCACTCGGCCACACTGACATTAAGGTAAGCGCGATCTGCCTGGGCACCATGACCTATGGTGAGCAGAACAGTGAATCTGAGGCCCATGCTCAGCTCGACCGGGCAGTGGATGCCGGTATTAACTTTATCGACACAGCCGAGATGTATCCGGTTCCACCCAAGGGGAATACCCAGGGGCTGACCGAACGCTATATCGGCACTTGGCTTGCCCGTCAGGGTCAGCGCGATCGCCTGATCATCGCCACCAAGGTTGCCGGCCCGGCGGATTGGTTAAGCTACCTGAGAGACGGCAATCTGCATCTCGACAGAGTCAATATCGAGGCGGCAGTGAATGAGAGTCTGCAACGACTACAGACAGATTACATTGATATCTATCAGCTCCATTGGCCGGATCGTAGTACCAATTACTTCGGCAAGCTCGGTTACCAAGCAGTTGAATCCGAGCAGATGACGCCGATCCTGGAGACCCTGCAAGTATTGGATGATCTTAAAAAGGCGGGAAAGATACGCCATATCGGTGTCTCCAACGAGACCCCATGGGGATTGATGCGCTATCTGCATCTGGCCCGGGAGCACGATCTGCCGAGGGCGGTCTCTATTCAAAACCCCTATAACCTACTGAATCGTACCTTCGAGATCGGACTGGCTGAGATAGCCCATCGCGAAGGCTGCGGTCTGTTGGCCTACTCGCCCATGGCATTCGGGGTACTTTCCGGTAAATATCTCAATGGGCAGCAGCCGAAAGGGGCTCGTCTGACCCTTTTCGATCGTTTCGATCGTTACTCCAATCCGCAAGTTCAACGGGCGACCGAAGAGTATGTCGGGCTGGCTCAGCAGGAGGGCCTTAGTCCCGTACAAATGGCATTGGCATATGTCACAAGCCGCCCTTTCGTCACCAGCAACATCATCGGCGCAACCAGCTTGGCACAGCTTGATGAGAACCTTGAAAGTATTAACACCAGTCTATCCAAAGAGGTTTTGCAGGGGATCGAAGCAATCCATACCCAACAGCCCAACCCAGCCCCTTAGACAGATGGTCAATTGATAAAAATGCAGAATCGCAATGGTAATAAATCACTTTCAGAGCCATAATCGAACTATCCCCGGGGATAAACATATCTAGCGGAGACCCATAAGAATGAACTCACCGAGAATCCAAATTGGCGCCTGGTTTAAAACAGTCGATGGTGACAATCTCGAGGTTGTGGCCTTTGATTCGGACGAGGGTGTCGTGGAGGTCCAGTTTTATGACGGAACCGTGGAAGAGTACGACCTGGAAGACTGGCAGGAGCTGGAGGTCAAACCCATTGCACCACCGGAAGACTGGTCAGGTTCTTATGACCTCTCGAAAGACGATTATGGTGTCGATCTGGACCATCCGGCAGGTGAAATCATCCCCAATCCACTCGATAATCTGGAGGATACGGAGTAATCGAGTCTTCAACCCTTTTTTTCCTACCGTTGAAAACCCCCATCCAGACCCGCATAGTGAAACCAGAGGCTTATTGCTCACGTAAGTTATTGTAAGGATGTGAAATCCTCACGATAACACCGAAATTGAGCCTGAGTCGTTAAAGTTAGCTATACCCACGCCGCTAAATTAAGTAACGAACCCCCACTGAGACGTGGTGCAGGAGGTGCAAAATGAAGAGAGTCTACGACATGAGTACAGGACAGATCGTTGATAACGGCCTGACTGATGAGACCACGCAACTTATTGCGCCTGACGCATCCGTTCCAGCACTGCAACTCCAGTTGGTGACAACTGAACAGCGTACAGAGAGAGAGATTCCGCCCGAGTTGGTCCTGGCGGACTTAAACGCCTTCCTTGACGAAATGAGCTGATGGGATAAGAGCCTTTCTCTCTGTACCACCCAAAACCGGGTCTTCACGACCCGGTTTTTCTATCCAGGATCAACACAACCTGACCTGCCTCCAACCTGACTTCTACGGGCTCGAGCGCATCACCTGCACAGGGACCGCGTAGACAGTAACCGTCTTCCAGTCTGAACAGGGCACCGTGGGTAGCACACTGAATATAGCTGTTACTGAGATCAAGAAATTGATCCGGCTGCCATTCAAGATTGACACCGGTATGGGGACAGCTGTTTTTATACGCCATCAGAAGTTCACCGCGACGCACCACGAATAGGGCCACACTCCCACCCTGTGACTCCAGGACAAAGCCTCGACTTCCCGGATCTCCAAGGGTTGAGATATCACACAGCGGATGACGCTCAAGCAATGTCCAGCCCCCGTCGTCCACACTTTTCGCCGGCCAGACGAACCGCTCTGCCTAATACCTCAGTGGGTTCAAGGCCCGCCTGCAAGCCGTCTATCACACCGGCATTGAAGACATCCCCCGCCCCAAGGGTATCGACCACCCGCCCCGGCCGATATGCCGGCATGTACAGGGTATGTCCATCAACCGTCTGCAGCCAGGCACCATCCTCGCCCCAGGTTGCAAACAGCATGGCCGAACCCGGGCTTGTACCTATCGCTTCAAATAGATCCAGCGCATTCTGATAGCCATGGGAAGAGGCATAGGCCTTGGCGATAATTACAACATCTGCCAGCGGTATGAGCCGCTCGATGTCTGTCCTGGGTTTTTCAATCTCCAGGGAGAGGGTCGCGGATGGTGCTGCAAGTCTGGCGTGTCTGAGCATCGGCTCATACACAGCCACCTCTCTCCCTTCAAAATGGATCCAAGCGTAGTTCGCAAGATCGATCTGTTCAAAGGCCTCGATCCCGTACTCCGGAAGATCCCGGTAATGAACGATGGTTCGCGAACCTGTGGCCAGACTGGAGAGGATATAAGAGGTCGGTGTGAAACCTTCAGGCTGAATCCTTGCCCATTGGGTATCAACACCCTGCTGTTGCAAGTCACGCAGGATCAATCGACTCGCCGTATCATCGCCCAGCACGCCTGCCCAGCTGCATTGGTGACCCAGTTGACTCAAAACCACCAGGGTATTGGTGGCATTGCCACCACGGCACTCCTGATGGGAAGTGGCGCGCAGCTCATCATCCTCACTGGGATAGACTGGAACACTGTTGATGATATCAAGGGTCGCGCCGCCAACCGCAAGCACCTGCATAATTATTTACCCGGCACTTTGAGAGGGTAGTTTATTTCCTGCGAAACAGACGCCCCAGGGATGTGCGTTTCGAGTCTGGACCTGTACTGCTCTTTTCTGTAGATGACGGCCGGGGCGATTCGTTGCGCATGATGGAATCATCTGCCAGATGGCTGTTGTCATACTGCTCTGAAGACAATTCCAAACCACCGGCCTTTCTGAGTAACAGTTCCAGCTTGCGTTTTAACTGATCCACCTCTTTGTCACGGTCCTCGATGGCATCTTCCAATGAGCGGCACTGACTTTGCGACATCTTCAGCAGGTGATCTTTCTCGTTAATGGACTGTTGTAGTGAGACCTTCTCCTGGCGGCTGGCCTGGAGTGCCGCCACTTCGTCGACATCGCGATTTTCCGATGTACCGAGACGGGACTTCGCAGCATGTAATTCACTACGCATATGCTCCAGATCCGCTGCCGCCTGACGACGCACCATATCCAGCTCTGTGCGTAGCGCATTCACCTGTTCGTCTACACCGAAAGACTGTACATCCTGGATCTGCTCCACATAGGTCTCGATAACGCTACGCAGTTCGCTCACTTCACGGCGCATCTTGCTCGCTTCAGCCTTGGCGCCATCACGTTCCCGCTCAAAACTCTCGGCCTTGTGACGCAACTCCTCCATCTGACCCAGCAGATCATCCGCCAGACTGGAATCGGAGACCTGCTCTCGCATGCCACTCATTTCAGAGTGTAAATGGTCATTCTCATTGACCATGTCGGTATATTGATTACGCATCTCCGTAAGCTGCCGGGTCAGGCCCTCCTTCTCCTTGGTGAGAACTTCGAGATCCTCTCCCAGCATCTCAATCGCCGTCTCCTGAACATCACGCTCCCGTCGCAAGACATCCGCCTGGCGCGCCATTTTCTCCGATTTCTCGCGCTTCTTCTTCTCGGCTTCCAATTCCAACCGGAGTGCATGCACTTCGTTTTCCACATCGTCACTAAGCTGGCTCTCCATCTCCATCTGGACTTCACGCAGGCCCTCCACCTCGCGTTTAAGCGTCTTGATCGTCGCTTCCGCCTTGCGCAGCGCGTCTCTACTCTCTTTCACCTCGCGCTTGTCGACCATCCGCTCCGCCCCTTCGACCGAAGCCGCCAGGGCGATATGTAACTCATCCATTTCAGCCTGCTGCTGCCCGATGGTCTGCTTCAACTCCTGTTCGCGCTGCCGGTAACTCTCGGTCTCTTCCCGGGCTTCTCCTTGGAACTGTTCCAGTGCCTGCTGACTCTCCTGTAACTGCTGCTGCAGCGCCTCAAGATCCTGCTCTTGTTGTACAACAGTTTGAGAGAGCGTCTTCTCCTGCTCTTCATGTAGCTCGCTACGCTCATTCAATCCCAGTAGTTCTTGCCGCTGTTGCTCCAGCTCACTGTTGAGATCGAGGAGCTGTTGTTCCAGGGATCTCTTTGTCTCCAGCAATGTCTTGTGGTTCGTATCCAGCTCGGCATAGGATGCCGCAACAGACTCGGCAGACGCCTGCTCAGCCGTCAACTCCTGTTGCAGTTTTTCGACTCTTTGTTTCTCCTCTGCCAGGGTCGCTTCAGTGCCTTCCCGGTATTGCTGCAGTTCAGCCTGAACTTCATTGAGCTGCTGCTCCAAGCCACTCTTCTCTGCAGCCAATTGCTCTTGATTGGTCTCCATCTCCGCGCAAACCTGGTCCATTGACTGCAGGGATTGCTGCATCTCAGCCTGGGCCTCATTCAGCTGCTGTTCCAATCCACTCTTCTCTGCAGCCAACTGTTGTTGCTTGGCCTCCATCTCTGACCAAGCCTGGTCCATTGACTGCAGGGATTCCTTGGTCTCCTCCAGTGCTTGTCCCAACTGCTCTGCCTGCTGAGTCTTTTCATTGATCTGCGTTTCAGCGACCTGTATACGCTCCTGCAACTCAAGCTGCTGTTGATGCTGCTGTTGCTGCAACTCGCTCTGCGCCTGCTCGGCACCCTGCAGGGATTCTTGCAATGCGGTCAGTTGCCGCTCAAGGGATTGTTGCAACTGTTTCTTTTCTTCCAACTCGACACTGCTCTGATTCACCGACTGTTCAGCGGTCTCCAGAGATTGTTTGAGGAATTGAGCGGTCTGATGCTCCTGTTCCAGCAGCGCCTCGAACTCAACCCGCTTTTCTTTTTGCTGCTTGGCTTCCGCCTCTGCCTGCTGTAATTGCTCTTTGAGTGATATCAGTGCCTCATGGGAACGGGATGTGATCTCATCCTCATGTAGCTGCAATGCCTCCAACTCCTGCTGCAACTGCTGTTCCTTCTCCTCGGCTTGCTGATGTGCCTGTTCGAATGCTTCCAGTTTCTGCTCCAGCTCGGATACCTCACCTGCATGACTCCCTGCCTGTTCATCAAGGGAATCCTGCAGCTGCTTGGCCCTGGCTTCCGACTTCTCAAGATCTTGCTCGCGACTCGTCAGCAGCTCGTCACTCTGATGCTTCTCCTGTCTGAGCTGATCCAAGGCGCTTCTGGCTTCTTCAAGATCACCACGCAGGGACTCCATGGCGTTGGTATACTGGGCATCCGCATCGTTGCCTGCCTGGCGTACCGCCTCGAGTTCCTTCTCCAGACCGGTTCTGCGGTCATCCAACGCCTGCAGTTCCTGCTGTAGGGAGATGACCTGTGCATGTTCCTCGCCATAGCGCTGTTGCAGGTCATCATGCTCGCTCTGAAGGGTGCCCTGGGCCGACTCGGCAGCTTCCAGTTGCTGTTTCAGCTCCTGTTGAGTCTGCAACAGACCGCTGACCTGACTTTCCGCCTGTTGTGCAGATTGCTCTACTCGCTGGTTGGATTCCTGCAGCTGGTCCTGCAGTTCGGAAACGACTTGCTGATGTTCGGCCTGCTGATGTTCCAACTCCGATTGAAGCTGAGACAATTCATGCCGGGTCGACTCCAGTCTCTGTTCATGCTCAGCCGCCTGCTGCTGGTGTTGCGCCTGTTGCTGTTCCAGATCCGCTTGGGTCTTAGACAGCTCCTGCTGGGCAGACTCAAGCTTATGCTCAAGCTCGGCTGCCTCTGCAGTCAAATCCTGCTGGGTCTGTTGCAGCGTTTCATTCAACTGATCACGCTGTTCCGCGATTGCCTGCAACTCGTCTGACTGCTGCTGGTGTTCGGCTTGTTGCCGTTCCAGCGCCGACCGGGCCTCGGACAGTTCGTACTGGGTGGATTCCAGTTTCTGCTCAAGCTCTGCTGACTCTGCAGTCATGTTCTGGTGAGTCTGTTGCAGCGATTCGGCCAACCGATCGCGCTCTTGCGTGATCGTCTGTAACTCGTCTGACTGCTGCTGATGTTCGGTTCGATGCTGCTCCAATTCAGACTGGACCTGAGACAGCTCCTGCTGGGTCGACTCCAGTCTCTGTCCAAGCTCAGCCGCCTCGGCGGTCATATTCTGCTGCGTCTGCTGCAGCGATTCGGTCAACTGATCACGCTCATCCGTAATCGTCTTTAATTCGTCTGCCTGCTGTTGGCGTTGAGTCTCCGTCTCCTGGAGATGCTGTTGCAGTTCATCCCGCTCCTTGAGGACGGATTCTTGCTCATGGGTCGATTGAGCATGAAAGGTTTCTGCCTCTTGTTGGAGTTGGGAAATCTCACTCTGTAATACCTCAATCTCTGCGTTGAGTTGTCTCTCGTTTCCTTCTTGACTGGATTGCAGCTGCTTGAGTTGTTCACGCAACAAATTGCTCTGGTGGGATGCTTGATCATGACTCTTCCTGGCCCCGTTCAGATCGGCCCGGGTCGTATCGAGTGCATGTTCCAACTCATCGATCCTTTCCTGCAGCACCTGCCTTTCAGCCTCCAGGCCCTCCCCCTCCGCAAGCCTGGATTCCGCCAACGCGAGGGACTTACGCAAGGAGTCGACCTCCTGTTCCAGGGCATGAGCGTTTTTTGCACCCTCCTCGCCTGTTTGCATACGATTCTTGGCCACCGCCAGGGCCTGGCGCAGGAGTTTGATTTCGGTATGCCGCTGTTCCAACTCCTGTTCGAATTGACGGTGGGCTTCCGCCAACTCCTTCTGCAGACGATCTACCACTGATTGAGGGACACCGTCTCCCTCGGTGGCATCAGCGGCTTCATCCGATTCACGGTTGAAATCGATGACATTGTTGCTGCCTGCCGGATCCCCTTGTTTATTGAAGCCCGTGATCTCAGCGATCTGCTCCCAGTTGCTTTCCACAACGAAGACCTCTGCGCCGCGCTCGGTCAACAGATATGCGGCTGTGGCGGATTGACCGACCTCCTCACCATACACAACATAGGCCCGATCGAGGGTAAGGCTGGAGGCTTGAAAGCGTAAGGAGAAAAATGGCATGTTGATCGCACCGGGAAGATGCCCCTCCTCATACTCCTCCGGGGTACGCACATCCAGCCAAAGCGCCCCCTTTTCGATCATTGCGGCCGCCTCCTTGAAATCGATCGATCTGGAGAGGGGCTGTTTGACCAACTCAATGAAATCATTCTTGTTTAATCGTACCAGTACGCCATCTGTCGTCATGGTGACCGAGCTGCCACGGGGTTTGTTGGAGATCAGGGCCTCCTCGCCAAATCCTTTGCCGGCACGCAATATAGCCAGTTCTACCGGGGCATGCCCTGCCTCAGGGGTGCGCGAGACGTTACATTCTCCTTTACTGATGAGATAGAAGTAGTCTCCCTCTTCCCCCTGGGTGATGATTTCAGCCCCTGCTTTGACCTTGATCTCCTCCATCCGCATCATGACACGCTGCAGATTTGCCGGGGGTATCTGTTGAAATATGGGTGATTGCAGCAGTAGGGTCATCCAATCGTCGCTGCTCGGCTGCTCGATGTCCTTCACTTCATAGCTCGCACTCTGGCTTCGTGCCAGCATATCGCTGAGTAAACGGCTGTCGACACGGACGAAACTGACGTTGGTTCTCGCCTGTGCGGAGTGCTTTCTTGGCAGCTGGTGAGCCAGGGCAAAACGCGCTGTAGGCGTTCCACTGCTGATCAGGTCCATCTCCTTCTGCCCGGACAGCAGGGCCACTGTTCCCGAGAGCAGATAGACATTCTGGTGGTCTGTATCCCCTTCGCGAAAGAGGTAATCACCCTTTTTGGCCTTCTCAATCGCAATCTGGCTCAATAGATGTCCGAGCTGCTCCTCTGAAAGTGTGTTCAGAGGCACCAGATTCTTGAGTAGGACGTCATCGTTTTTACTATCGGGCACGGCCATTCTTAAAATGCTCAGGAATTTTGATCCTTAATGGAGAGGTCACGTCGCTCCTCTATGTAACGGCACTTTTTTTTAAAACTGAACGGGTATATTAACCTTATATATGAGCGAATCTCGACCAGGTTCCCACTAATTGCGAACGCAAAACCATAGCCGGATCAAGGTTATGATGCAACGACCCAGATCAATTAATTTAATATCACACGGGTGAAATGTGAAACAGTTTAAGGGCATTATTGCCGCTGGGCATTACGAAACCGTTAAGGCGGGATGCGAGATACTGGGAGAGGGCGGGAATGCCTTCGACGCGGTAGTGGCCTCGATGCTGACCGCCTGCGTGGCCGAGCCGGTACTCGCATCACTCGGCGGAGGGGGATTTCTCACCGCCAGGCCCGCTCAATCTGACCCGCTGGTCTACGATTTCTTTGCCCAAACCCCGCACCGGAAGCTGACCGAGGGCGAACTTGGCTTCTATCCGATCGAGGCTGATTTCGGCACCGCCAGCCAAACCTTCCATATTGGCATGGGCTCCATAGCCACGCCCGGGTTCATCAAGGGCCTGTACACCATTCATGACAATCACTGCCGGCTACCCCTGAGAACCCTGTTTCAACCGGCGATCGAACTGGCGACCAAGGGTGTATCCATCAATCCGTTTCAGCACCTGATATCCACCATCGTTGCCCCAATTCTGCGCGCGACCCCGGAGGCCCTGCAGATCAATGCCTCGCCAGAAAGTCCTGATCGCCTGATCTCTGAGGGTGAACGCCATCGATTACCCGCCTTCGCGGATTTCCTGAAGATTCTACAACATGAAGGAGAGAGGCTATTCTACGAGGGTGAGGCAGGCAGACAATTGGTCAATGATTGTCGAGATAGAGGCGGCCACCTGCAGATGGATGATCTGCTCGGTTATGCGCTTCTCCGGCGTTCACCTCTGCGTTACAGATACCACGGCGCACAAATTTTGACCAACCCATTACCTTCCCTGGGTGGCACGCTGATCGCCTTTTCCCTGGGTCAACTGGCCTCCCACACCATTGACCCAAACAGTGCCGGTGAAGAGGATCATATCAGGAGTCTTGCGCAAACCATGCAGATAACGCAGATAGCAAGAATGGATCACCATTCGACCATGGAGCGTCTACTCGATCCAGCTATCAGCGAGCAGTTTAAAAAACGTCTGCGCCAGGGAGGATTGTCCACCCGCGGCACCACCCAAATCAGTATCGCAGACAGGGATGGAAATCTTGCCAGCATGACCCTCTCCAACGGCGAGGGCAGCGGTTATGTGATACCGGGCACAGGGATTATGATGAACAATATGTTAGGCGAGGAGGACCTGAACCCAAAAGGTTTCCATCAATGGCCGCTCAACCAACGTCTTGCCTCGATGATGGCGCCGACCCTGATCCTGACAGACGACGGCCGCTCGATCGTATTGGGTTCCGGTGGATCCAACCGGATTCGCAGCGCGATATTGCAGGTCATCATCAACCTGCTCGATTTTGGCATGCCCCTCGAACAGGCCGTCTCCTTCCCCCGCATCCACTACGAAAGCGAACTCTTGAGTATGGAACCGGGAATCGATGCTGCAATCGGCGACATGTTGAAGAGTGAATTCCCGAAGCAACAGCATTGGCAGAGCAAAAATCTGTTTTTCGGTGGAACCCACTGTGTCCTGCTGGATGATAAAGGAAACCACATAGGCATTGGCGATGAACGCCGTGGCGGCGTCAGCCTGTCCGTATAACCCATACCAATAGTTAATGCCCGTCGAATAACAATATCAATGGCTAGGCGCCTGACGCTTGTATTTCGCAGTAGCGGCAAGGATGCCGCGTAAGCCCCATCAGTATAGGGAAGTACTGTTGGGGCGTCGGAGGGCTAAAACACATGTTGCTTCCGGACGGGCTACGAGTCAGTCTGAACCAAGCAGTTCCTGTTTAAGGGATTTGCTGATTGGCGAATCACCCAACCACACCAGCAGCAGCGCCTGGTAGAAATCCCCGCCGGGTATAACCCCTTTCTCCACCCCTTTGATGGTGACATGGGTGCCTGTGTCGGGTATGTAGTCCAGGCTTATCAGGTCACCCTCCTGCAATGTCTCAAACATGGCATTGAATTGATCGAGTCGATCACGCACCGCCTGTAACTTGTCGGCGTCGAGATTGGCGCTGAAGCCATCATTCCACCCGGATACGAATTTCTCTTTTTCAATCTCCGAATAGAGAATCTGCATCTGAACTCGGGCAGGCCGATCAACAGCCAGCACTTCGGCGATGTCACTGGTCGATCGCTCAAGATAGAGGGAGGCCAGATAGATGCTGAAAAAGAGTTTCTTTCGAATACCGGCGCCATTCAAGACCAGTTCAGCACTATCCGCATCCCGGACAATCTGCTCCGGCAAAGATATGCCGGCAACTTCCCGGGCTTGACTGGCCATCATGCTGAGGGCCAAAAGAGAGGCAACAACTATTTTTTGCATTACTTATTCATCCTTTGTTCAATTATCCAATCGGGCTGCCGCTAGCGTTACGATCCCAATCGGTTGGATTGGTATAGATAGCATTACATCCTGAGAAGTGAAATATCGGGGCCATGAATCTGATTTCTGAATATCGACCGGCAAGCTTCAGTCCAGATTATCTTCAGATGAATGGCACACCGACTGTAACAGCAAGCGTTTCAATCATAGCCCACCAGCCATCCGAAGCGCCAAATACGCTTAGCTGCCAACTCTGTTTATAGCGAAATAATCTATCAAATGGGAGAGAAATTAATCGAGATCATGAAAAAACTATATAAAAAACTGGTTTTTCATATTTAACTAATTAGAATCTGTGTTATTTTTATCAAGCACAACCACGTTCATCAGAAGGAGCAAACCCTATGGCCCTCAGAAAAACCGCCAAAAAGACTGCAAAAAAAGCAGCAAAGAAAAAGGTAGCTGCAAAGAAAGTAGCAGCAGCACCACGCTTGAAAGCCATCGCAACCAAGCAGACAAAGACCCAGATCATCAGCGCTATCGCCGAAGACACGGGCCTGACGAAAAAGGAAGTTTCCTCAGTTTTCGGCGCATTGGATTCACTCATTACGCGTCATATGCAACGCAGGGGTTCTGGCGAGATAACCATTCCTGATACTGGCGTCAAGGTACGTCGGGTTATCAAACCTCGTACCAAGGCGCGTATGGGCCGAAATCCTGCTACTGGCGAAGCCATCAAGATTGCGGCTAAGCCAGCCAAGACCGTGGTCAAGGTAACTGCACTCAAAGCCTTGAAAGACAAGATCGGCTGATCGATTCCGCTGCCACTACCCTTGTAGTGGCAGCTGCAATCAACTATTGGGGCAATATCACCAACTCCCCGCCCTGCTGCCTCAGGGAGAGATGCTTGAGAAAACTCATGCCGAGCAACACCTCTCCATCAGGCATAGACGGCAGAATAGTAGCCTTCACCTCTCGCATCTCAATCGGCCCTAACTGGAGTCGATCTATCCTCGTCAACCAACTGCGCACCACACCGTTGGCGGTCCTGCTTTGCATTGGCATCCCTCGCTGCAGTCCCGCCCTTTCCGCCAGGCTGGAGGATACCGCGACATAGGTCGCCCCGGTATCGAGTAAAAATGTTACGTCTATTCCATTGATGCGGCCAGGTGCAACATAGTGTCCGGCTCGATTCCTTTGCAATACGACTCCCGCCTTACCGCCATCAATCGTTGTGACCCGCAAATCCCGGTTCGGATTATTTCGCTTATCAAGCCACTGTGAAAACAGCAGGGTCAACAGCAGCAACAGCAGCAACCAGGCGAAAAGAATCATCCATCGTCCGAACCTCTGTCGTTCACTCATGTGGCAGATTTGCCCGGCGGCTAGCGGGCACAGTTTAAATTAAATGTAGGACAGGTTAACGGCGGTAGTTCCTGCTGCCTGTCTGAGCGCGGGATTGGTTGGCGAAGTGGCGGCGATAATAAGCCAAGGCACTGTTGCCATTTGCCGACACATCAAACACCTTCCAGCCCGATTCACTACGATAGAAACGAAAATCCAAGTTTGCCGGATAACCGCCGGCCCGCAGAATACCGACCCGCACTTTCACCTCATTGTCACCGACTCGGCGCGGTCGGTAAAAACGCACATCCTGATTGTCGTAGCTGATAAGTCTCTTTGCCAGCGTACCCAACAGCAGGGCTTTGATCTGCTGCGCCAACTCCATGCGTTGCTGATCATTCATGCTTCGATTCATAGGACCCGCCGCCCAGGTCGCCATGTAGGCAAAATCAAAATAGGGCGCCACTTCACGCTCAAGAAACCCGGAAATCTGTCGCGGCTGGGGGTTATCAGCGGTACGCAGGTATCTGAGTAATTTGGTCATCCCTTCACGCAGCAGTGTATCCGGCCCTACCTCCTGGTATGCAGGGGCCTGCATCCGCGAGCCCGGATGGTTGTAGCCCGGGGCCGCCAACACTGATGTAGCAAACAGGCTCATGCTGGCAATGGCAATTAATACTGTTTTCATAATTCCTCCGTTTGGGTGGTGAGGTTGCGTGGATTGACGCGCGCAATCTTCAGGTGGTTATTTTTTTATAGATATCAGAAACCTTCAAAGGTAGTTTTTCAACTTCATTGACAACCGTATAGTTCGCAGCACCATACATATGTGGCAGATAATCCTGCCCCTCTTCATCAATAGTTATACAGAAGGCGTGAATTCCCTGGCGTCTCGCCTCGAACAATGCTTGCCGTGTATCCTCAATGCCATGTTGGCTACGGTAATCATCATTGTAATCATCCGGTTTGCCATCTGACAATGTGATCAGCAATTTGGTTCTCGCCTCGACCTCACCCAGCAGATGACTCAAGTGGCGTATGGCTGCGCCCATACGGGTATAGTCCCCGGCCCGCATACCGCTGATCCTGGCCTTGACCGCCGCATCATAAGGCTGATCGAATCGTTTCACCGGAAACACCTCGCAACGCTTGCGGCTCATCCCGGTAAAGCCATAGATCGCGTAGCGATCCCCCAGAGTTTCCAGTGACTCAGCCAGTAAAATCAAGGCCTCACGCTCCGCCTGATTGACCCAACCCTGAGTCGAGCCGGACATATCCACCATGAACATCACCGCGATATTCCGCTCCTCACGCTGCATGCGTGTAAACAGACGGTCGGTCATCTCCAGTCCTTTGTGCATATCAGCCCAGGCTTCGACAAAGGCATCGATGTCCACGCTATCACCTTGTGCCTGACGCTTGAGCAATCGATCCTCATCGCGCAACGCCTCAAATGTTTTGCGCAGACTCGACAATAAGCGACGATATTTGACCATCACCCCGGCCACAAAATCGTCGTGCACCTCCTCCACAGGCATCTCTCGCACCACGCACCAGTTCTTGCGGTAGTGCTTACGCCGATAGTCCCACTCCTGATAGAGAAACGCACCATCTTCATGATAGGTGCCGCTCCACACCTCTTGCGGCTTCAATGTCTCGTCTTCCAAATCTTTCAGGTCGTACTCTCCTGGCCCCGCTGGGGTCAGATACTCTTCAGGGATATCCCCGAGATCCTGAACAATCGATGTGGCGAGGTTTTTAATCTCTTCCGAGAATGGCACGGACTTTCCATTGACCTGCAACTCAAACCGCATCTCCTCCCTCGACTCCACATCATCCAGAGCCGGCATGAAAAACCGCTGAATCGGCTCCTGCTCATCATCGGACTGCCGCAGATCATCGGCAATCGCCTTCAAGGCCACTCGCAGCTTCACCTTTTCCCTTTCAATCCGGCGTTGCATTACCGCCGCCACCAACCCCGGTTTCAATTGACCGTGGAAAAGGGCCAGCTTCGGCAACGCATCACCGATGATGCGTTTACTCAGATCGAGGGAGTCCTGGGCGGTGGCATCGTGTGCTCGCAGAAAGGCCAGCTGTCGCTCCCAGCCCGCGGGTTTCGATTCAGGGTTCAATTGCTTCTCGAGCTCACCCATCTCCCGAAACAGACCTGGCAGTTCGCGCTCGATGCAGGCATTCAGACGCACACTTTCAACCGCGTGAAAATAACGCAGCGCCGTGTCCGGTGTGGGATGCTGCTGCAGATAGGCGATCAAATCGACACGGTAGGTGCCGAAACGAACCTGCGCCCAATGATAGGCTACAGCCGCCTTGTAGAGTAGAAAGTTATCCCGTGGATTCGGCAGATGTGCCATGACAGCGGGAAGAAATATCACCTCACCATCGGTATAGAGAGCATCGGCCCGCTCGAGTTTCAACTTTCGCCCGGACAAACCCTGCACGAAAGGGAGCAGCACGCCAGCCTGCTCATCGAACAGAGACCCGGCAGCCCGTTCCCGACCCTGTTCGACGAACACCTCCACATCCCGGAGCGTGGCCAATGCCGCATGCAGGCCGGAAAGATCGTACACATCCATCGCCTGCACCAACCAGGCTTCGATCATCGCCTTGTCCATCAAGCGCAGCACCTTAGGCGCCTGTTGTGCAAACTGATAGGCAATCTCGATATGGGTACTGGCGGTCCGCCTTATCCAGTCAAGGATAAATCTCTGGTCATCGGCTGGCAGACCAAGCAGTTCTTCACAGATGTTCTGAGTGTTGCGGAAACTGTACTCGACTTCGAAGTACTCATCGAGCAACGCCTGAATCTGCGCATGGTTGAGCCCAGACCTCATACCGGCGAATGATCAGAAGAGCGAGGCACTGAGTTCATTCACCGCCACCAGCATATCCGCATCGTCGGTCAATGCCTGAGCGACGCATGCACGACAAGCCATCACCGGATCAATCCCACTGGCAATCAGTTTTGCCGCATGTACCAGCAATCGGGTTGAGGCCCCTTCGTCCAAGCCGCTGCCTTTGAGATTGCGTGTCATATGCGCAAACTTCACCAGCCTGGCCGCCATTTCGCCATCCACTGCCGCCTCATTTTGAATAATCTTTTTCTCCAGCTCAGATTCCGGATAATCGAATTCCAGGGCGACGAAACGCTGACGCGTACTCTGCTTGAGATCCTTGAGCACACTCTGATAGCCCGGATTGAATGAGATGGTCAGGCAAAAATCCTCCTTCGCCTCAAGCAACTCACCCACCTTCTCCATCGGCAGGACGCGTCGATCGTCGGCCAATGGGTGGATTACCACAGTGGTATCCTTGCGTGCTTCCACCACTTCATCCAGATAACAGATGCCGCCGGCGCGCACCGCCGCCGCCAGGGGCCCGTCCACCCACAGGGTTTCGCCATTCTTTACCAAAAAGCGGCCCACCAGATCAGAGGCAGTCAAATCATCATGGCAAGAAACAGTAATCAAGGGGCGTTTCAGACGCCACGCCATATGCTCCATGAAGCGGGTCTTGCCACAGCCGGTAGGCCCCTTCAACAAGACGGGCAATTGATTGCGATAGGCGGCCTCAAAAACCGTTATCTCATCGTTTACCGGCTCGTAATAGGGCTCTTGTTCGAAATAATACTCTTCAGGTTTCAAAGTTTGATTCTTAAAGTAATTAAAGTATTGGACGTCAACGCTAACTGGGCCCAATGATTAGCGCAACCCATTAAACCACGGCCTGCCCAGGGGCTTTTATACGCCACTGCGGTAGTTCGAGAGTGTTAAACAGTCAGCAAAACAGGAGATTTTGGCTATCAAGGCCCTATCATCAGCAACTTAACCCAACAACAGAGAGCAATAGTGAATTATACTTCGTAGTTGGGGCAGTCGCTAAACATATACCATTGTTGCATTTACGCAGAGACTGTCGACAATCGCAAATAGGAACCTTGGTCGTATGCAGGAGATCAAATCACTTGTCTGCCATTGTCAATTCTAAAGATACATTTCAGGGAATGTTGATGTCAGGACAACTGCGGGCTCTTGTTATAGAAGAATCCGAATATGAACATGATCTGTTGCATAAATCGCTTCTTCGTGGCGGTTTGGACCTATCCACACTCCGCATAGATTCTTTAGATTCCCTTAAGAATGCCCTGCTAACCGAGAGTTGGGACCTTATCCTGTCGGCCACAGATGTCACAAACTGTGCGCCGGAACTGAGCCTCAAATTCCTGCAGAATCAACAGCTGGACATCCCTTTTATCCTGGTTTCCGACCATATCGGTGAAGAAAACGTGGTCACCCTGCTAAAAGCGGGCGCCAACGATTTTATCAATTTCAAGAATCTCACCCGGCTGGTACCCGCAATAGAACGGGAACTGAAAGAGGCCGCTGTGCGTCGCGAAGCGGAACAGACCAAGCAGGCACTGCATCGCAGTGAGAATCGCTACCGTCAGTTGGTCGATGATTCACCCACCCCGATTCTGCTGCTGCAAGACGAGAAGATCGTCTTCCTCAACAAAGCGGCAAAACAGACCCTCGCCGTATCCGAGGAAGAACAGTTGATAAATGAACCTATCAACAAGCTGCTGCATGACGGCCCGCCTGAGCTATTGAAATCCCAGCTGAAGTTACTGCGCAACCACAACAGCAGTCCCTATCAGGCCGCTTTCACACGCGCCGATGGTGTCATCATTATGGTCGAGGTCTTTGTCAGTCCGGCAGAGCATGAAGGGTCACCTGCCACACAGCTCGTCTTCACCGATGTCACACAGCGCAAGGATTCAGATGTCAAGTTGCAGCAGGCGGTACAGATCATCGAACACACCATGGAAGGTGTTTTGACCGCCGACAACCAGGGTATGATCGACTCGATCAATCCGGCCTTTACCGAGATTACCGGCTATACCGAGGAAGAGATCATCAATCGGCACCCGCGGCAGCTGATATCCGACAGACACTCCCCCGATTTTTTTGACGAGATCTGGAACGAGGTCAATCAGACCGGGTCCTGGCGCGGTGAGATCTGGAACCAGCGAAAAAACGGCGAGACCTATCCTGCATGGATGACTATCACCTGTGTACAGGACCAACGGGGAGACACCCTGCGCTACGTGGCGGTCTTTTCCGATATCACCAGCATCAAGCAGACTCAATCCCAACTGGAACATCTGGCCCACCACGACTCCCTGACCAATCTACCCAACCGGCTGCTCTTCGAGGATCGCCTGGAACACGCCATTGCCCAGGCGAAGCGTCAAAAACGTCAGCTCGCCGTGCTGTTTCTCGATCTCGATCGCTTCAAGAACATCAATGACAGCCTTGGCCATGCCATGGGGGACGAACTCCTGAAAGAGGTCGCCACACGGCTGCAGAATATCTTAAGGGATGACGACACCGCCGCACGCCTGGGGGGAGATGAATTTACCGTGCTGGTGGAAAACCTGGAGGACCCGAGCCAGGCGGCGGTGGTCGCCTCCAAGATCCAGGAAAACTTCAAGGACCCCTTCAAGATCGCCGGACGGGAACTGCATGTCACGACCAGCATCGGCATCAGCATCTTCCCCGAGGATGGCAAGGATGTCGCCGACCTGACCAAGAATGCCGATGCCGCCATGTACCAGGCCAAGGAGCAGGGTCGTAACAGCTACCGCTACTACACCTCGGAGCTGACCAGAACCGCTTTCGAACGCCTGTTGCTGGAAACCGAGTTGCGCAGCGCGTTGCAACAGAATCAATTGCTGCTCTACTACCAACCGCAGATATCCCTGCATAACGGTGAGATGACCGGTGCGGAGGCTGTGCTTCGTTGGCACCATCCACGGCTCGGGATCATCCCGCCGGCGCGCTTCATCCCCCTCGCAGAAGAGTCAGGTCTGATCCATGAGATCGGCAACTGGGTACTGCAGGAGGCCTGCGAGCAGACCCGTTATCTGCATCGACAGGGGTTGTTTCAAGGACGCATGGCCATCAACCTCTCGGTCAGACAGATCATGCAGACCGATCTGATCCTGCGTTTCGAACAGATCATCGGTGAATCGGGATGTCCACCGGACATGCTGCAACTGGAGGTCACTGAAGGCATCTTCATGGGACAGATGAAACACTCGGTGCCGGTACTCGACGTATTCAAGAAACTCGGGGTGTCGATCGCCATCGACGATTTCGGCACCGGTTACTCCTCCCTCTCCTACCTGAAGCAACTGCCCATCGACAAGCTCAAGATCGACCGCTCCTTCATCCGCGACATGCCCCACGACAGCGATGCGGTCGCTATCACCCAGGCCATCGTCTCGTTAGGCAAAAACCTGGGATTGCGTATCACCGCGGAGGGTATTGAAACCATGGCGCAGCAGTCATTGCTGCAGAAGATGGGCTGCCAGGAGGGCCAGGGCTATCTCTACAGCCCCCCGGTGCCTGCGGAGACCTTCGAAGAGATGCTCCTGGAAGGCAGAAGAACCTTCCACCACCACTTCTCCAACTACGGCAGATAGGGCCTAGCCCGAATCCTACTTGCTAAAGCGACTTGATCACTAACTAGGGCATTTCCAACGTGTTTTGGTGGGGCAGGGCCCCACCCTACGGCCTTTATAATTGTGTAGGCCGGGGCCCTGCCCCAGCAAAACAGCCTGGTTACCACAGAGAATTCTCGGACTTGGTGTCAAACCCCTTAAGTGAGTGCTATTCGGGCCAGTATTTATTAGAAAAGGCTTATACACCATAACCCAACTCTATCATCTCATTCAAAAATTCGATGGATTATTCCCAGCTGGGATATAGAAGGCACGCCAGAAGACGCGTAAGGTATCGGGTCCAGAATCTAAAGCCATTCCGCAACGGAGGAAGATCCATGACGGAAGTAATCGCAACCAATGAGACTATTCTCGTGGTCGGTGGCGGCATCAGCGGCATGACCGCTGCGTTAGAGGCCGCTGAGACGGGAAAACAGGTCGTACTGGTTGAAAAGCGCCCCTACGTCGGCGGTCGCGTCACCCAGCTGTACAAATACTTTCCCAAGCTCTGCTTCCCCACCTGCGGGTTGGAGATCAATCAGCGCCGGGCAAAGATGAATCCGAACCTCAACATCATCACCATGGCCGAGGTTACGGATATCAAGGGTGAGGCGGGCAATTATACCGCCAGCGTCAAGATCAGCCCCCGTTACGTGAATGAGAACTGCACCGCCTGTGGCGATTGCGCCAAGGCAGTGGAGAGCGAATTCGACGATGAATTCAACTATGAGATGGGCAAGCGCAAGGGCGCCTACCTGCCTCACCGCATGGCCCATCCCCAGCGTTACATCATCGATCCGGCACTGATCGGCACCGATGAGGCTCAGAAAGCCAAAGACGCCTGCAAAGTGAATGCAGTCGACCTGGACATGCAGGAAGAGACCATCGAATTCAAGGCCGGCGCGGTAGTCTGGGCCACCGGCTGGAGACCCTATGATGCCAAAAAGATCCAGCCCTACGGCTACGATCGTATCGCCAATGTGATCACCAGCGTCGAATTCGAGCGCATGGCCGATCCCAACGGCCCCACCGGCGGCAAGCTGGTGCGTCCATCCGACGGTAAAGAGGTCAAATCGGTGGCTTTCATTCAGTGCGCCGGCTCCCGTGACAAGAATCACCTGCTGCACTGCTCGCGCATCTGCTGCATGGCCTCCCTGAAGCAGGCCACCTACCCGGCGGACGAGGTGGACATCACCATCTACTATATCGACATCCGCGCCATCGACCGTTTTGAAGATTTCTACCAGACGGTGAAGGCAAAGGAGAACGTCAGCTTCATCAAGTCCAAGGTTGCCTCCATCGTGGAGAACAAGGAGAACGGCAATCCGACCCTGCACGGCGTCGATACCGAAGGTTACAACCGCTACGCCAACGAGCACGACCTGGTGGTCCTGGCCGTGGGCATGGAGCCCAGCGTCGACAAGGCCAGTTTCCCGGTGGAGATCGTCATCAACGAAGAGGGCTTTATCGAGCCCGCGCCGGAAAACGGCGGCGTCTTCGCTGCTGGTTGCTCGTCCGATGCGCTGGATGTGAACCGCGCCGTTCAACACGCCACTGGTGCCGCCCTGCGCGCCATCCAAGTGGTCAATCGCGTAGCAGCGACGGAGGGTTAAGAGAGTGGCTGAGGAAAAGAAATTTGCTGGATATGTCTGCACCGGCTGTGGCCTGGGCGAGCGCCTGGACGCCGGTCAGCTGGAAACCACCGCCACCCGTGACGGTAAGATGCAGAGCTGCAAGCAACACGAGATGCTGTGTAACGCTGAAGGCGTACAGATGATCAAAGACGACATCGCCAACGATGATGTCACCCATGTCATGATCGCCGCCTGCTCCCGCCGCGCCAAGGTGGAGGCCTTCAATTTTACCGATGTGGCCCTGACCCGCGCCAACCTGCGTGAAGGTGTGATCTGGGTTCGTCCGGATACGGACGAGAACAGCGAGACCACCCAGGAGATGGCAGACGACTACATCCGTATGGCCTGTGCCGAGCTTAAGTCCATGACCAAGCCATCCGCTTCCGGTGAACAGTCCCTGAACAAGAACATCCTGGTGGTGGGCGGCGGCGTTACCGGCATGACCGCGGCCATCGAGGCTGCCGCCGCCGGTTACCCGGTCCACCTGGTGGAGAAGAGCGGCAAGCTGGGCGGCGCCATCGGCGGCTACTACAAGGTCATCCCGAACCGTTCCCCCTATGACGCCCCGGCCGAGAATCCGGTGCCCGACATGGTCGCTGCCATCGAGGCCGATGACAAGATCACGGTTCACCTGAACAGCACCCTGGCCAAGACCGAAGGTGCTCCTGGCCGCTTCAACGTGGAAGTCGCCACCGAATCGGGCGGCAGCGAGACCCTCACCATCGGCGCCATCGTCCAGGCCTCCGGCTGGAAGCCCTACGATGCCGGCCAACTTCCCGAGTTCGCCTACGATAAATCGGCGGACGTGGTGACCAACCACGAGCTGGAGGCCCTGGCGGTCGCCGCCAACGGCGGTCCCATCAAACGGCCCTCCGACGGCAAAGAGGTGCAGTCGGTCTGCTTTATCCAGAACGCGGGACAGTGCTCCGACAAAGAGGGTCACCTGAGCTACTTCGCCGGTGTCACCGATCTGGTCTCCATCAAGCAGGCTATGTACTTCAAGGAGCTCAACGACGATTGCGACACCACCATCCTGTTCGACAACCTGCGCACCCCCGGTGCCGGCGGTGAGGATTTCTACCGCGCCGGTCAA
>NATW01000099.1 GCA_003094555.1 gamma proteobacterium symbiont of Ctena orbiculata | reverse complement strand
GAAGCGCAACGCTGAATTGATCCCTTTGCGGGGCTCCCCATGGGCCAGCCCACAAGCCAAGCTGACCGTGTTGTGCTCACTTGAATTGGCTACGGCCAGTCCTGCGCTCGCACGCCTTGTCACCTTGGCTTGTGGACTGGCTGAGAGTTACAGAACTTCCCGCTTGGCCCACTAGACTGCTTGAACAAACCAGCCAATTCCAACGTCATTACTCCAATCCTGCCAAAGCTGAATAGTCAAATAGATCGGAGAACTCATTTATCCTGTCACTTTAAATACTACCTTGAATTCCTCGCCAGATTACCAGAACATTAATAAATCCCGGCAGCAGCCGGGATTTTTATTCAGATTCCAAGCGCCAGCCAACCTGGTGATCAGATCTATCAATCCCAATAGTACTTATTGTCACGATGCCTTGAGTATTCGTCATGATATGCAATATAGCGGTCAATACCGTTATGCATGTACTCCCTTATCAGGCGGCTGTTCTTATCTAACTTCCGTGTTAAATGGTTAAACTCCCTTCTCGATAGATAGCCATCACTCCTATACTCCCGCGATAAGCGGCGCACCTTGCGATATCTTTTTTTCAGTTTCCTGGCTTCTTTATGGGTCAACCTGTCCCTATCTATACCTCGCTCGATTCTGTGATATTGACGATCCAAGCGTTTTTCGATCTTGTGTACCTTCTTATTGTCACAATACTCACTTCTGTGGGAATTACCGGCAAATGAAGGTGCAGCCATTACAAGGCTTAGGGATACTGCAATCAGTGTTGTTCTAGCAAATTTCATGGTAGCTCTCCTGTCATCGATATTCATCAAATCTCAAATACAGAATATGCTGCTGATGCTGAACGAAAACTGAATGAGCCAGTTTTAGATAGCCAGGTCAAAAAGTACTAATTCGACACTGGCATAGATTCACTCTATTCGCTATCCTCAATGCCGATATATGAATATGTTGCAGGACAGAATTTGCACCAAAAAACTCAAATTCAACCACGCATACATCTTCATTACTCGCTGTTTCTCCGAGGGATGGATTGAATGAAGTACTTTAAAAATTGTTTTTTTTCGGGCCTATGCCTGATTACTTGCAACCACACCGCTCTAGCAGAGACAAGATACGTCACGGATGAATTGCAACTCTCCATGTATGAGTTGATCAACTCCAAGGGCAAGCTTCTAAAACGTCTGAATAGTGGCGATCAACTAGAACTGTTGGAACAAGAGGGCTTGTACGCCAAAGTTCGTGCCGAGGATGGTACCGAAGGCTGGACAAAGGCCGGATTTCTCATCCAACAGAAGCCTGCGCGCACCCAACTGATGGAGCTCCAACTACAGCATGAAGCGCTGGCCACGGAGCTGGAGCAAAGCAAAGCAAAGTTACAGAAATCCCGCAACGAGTTGGACAATCTCAAACATCAGGAGCAGCAAGCCACCGCTGAATTACAGGACCAACTGGCAAACACGGAAGGGGTCGTCGCCGCTCTCGACCGGATTCAGCGGGAGAATGAGGCTCTACGCAATAGCCAAAATCAGATGCACTCTGCCATCCCTCTGAACTGGGGACTGATTGCTGCCGGGATCACTTTCATACTGGGCATTATCGCCGGTATCATGCTGTTCGACTATCGCAGTCGAAAACGTCACGGTGGCTACCGTATCTATTAGCATCAAGCTTCGATAGCGTATTTTTTTATCCGGTAGAGCAGCGTATCGCGACTGAGTCCAAGCATCCTTGCCGCTTTGCTACGATTGCCGAATGTTTTAACCAAGGCCTGCTCAATCAAGCTGGCCTCGAGCTCATCCATATTAAGACCTTGATCCGGTAGCAGAAAGCGATTGTTGGTGTAATCCTGCTGGCTGGCGGGTGTCCGAAACTCCTGGGGCAGATTATCCACTTCGACTTTGCGGCCAGAAAACAGAATCAACATACGCTCAGAGAAGTTTTTCAGCTCCCGTACATTTCCCGGCCAGTGATAGCTGTTCAGCAGCTTCACTACCGCCTTACTATAGAGCGGAGGAAGAAGCTTGTAATTTGCAGCAAGTTCAGCTGTCAGCCCGGTAAGCAGCAGATTTATATCACCCGGACGCTGTCGTAACGGTGGTAATTCAAGGGGTACGACGTGGAGCCGGTAAAACAGATCCCGACGAAAACTCCCCTCATCGATCAACTGGGTCAGATCACAGTTGGTAGCTGCGATTACCCGTACATCAACTCGCTGATTATTCGCTCTACCGACAGTTTGGCACTCCCCCGTCTCTAGAAAACGTAGTAGCTTCGCCTGAACCGCCAGCGGCAACTCACCGATCTCATCCAGGAACAGGGTACCCCCATTCGCAGCCTGTACTTTGCCAATGCTGTCACTGGAGGCACCGGTGAAAGCGCCTTTGCGGTGACCAAAAAGTTCACTTTCGGCCAATTGTGTCGGAAGGGCCGCACAGTTGACGGTTATGAAGGATTTGTCACGTCGACGACTGTTCTGATGTAGTGCCTGAGCCAGCAACTCCTTACCTGTACCACTCTCACCAGTGACCAGTACAGTGGCATCAGTCGCAGAAACAATACGCATTGCCCTTAGCAAGGACTGAAATTCAGGGGCCTTTCCTATCATAACCATCTCCAGATCGAATCCTGGGCCATTGTAGAACAGTTTTTCTATTGAGGAAAATAGCTTGGGAATACCCTTCCTTCCTGGCACAGTGCACCCACCTTTGACCATGGCCGCTGGTTGCTACTTGAACATCTCCTTCACAATCTCAAGAAACCGCTTTGCCTGGGGAGAAAGAAACTTGCCACGGCGCAACACGATACCGTAGCTGCGATCGGGGAAATATTCACCCAAATGGATGGTGGAGATCTGCTCTTCTCCGGTAAGACAGACATCGGTGACGATGGATATACCTAAACCGATCTCCACATATTTTTTGATTACCTCCCAGCCGCCAGCCTCCAGGGTTACGTTATAGTTGGCATTGTGCTGCTTGAATACCAGATCCACCATCCTCCATGTACTCAGATGATGGGGGGGAAGTATCAGCCCATAGGGGCTTATGTCATGTAACTGAATCGACTCCTTTTTTGCCAGGGGATGATCCAATGGTGTAATCAATACAGGCGCATAATTGACCACAGGCTGGTAGGTCACATCGTCTGGAATTTCCAGCATTGAACCGATTGCGAGATCCGTTTTGTCGGCTCTCAACATAGCCATGCCATCCCTTCCGGTCACATTATGGAGTTTTACCCGAATCCCGGGATAGCGTTCGGCAAAACGACGGATGGGTTCGGGTAGGATGTATAGAATTGTTGATTCACCCGCAGCGATATTCAGTTCACCACTTTCGAGTTTTCCACAGGAGGCGGAGAAGGTCTCCTGCAGTTTATCCATCCCCTCTACCAATGGCTGTGAGAGCTTGTAGAGGGTCTCCCCTTCCGGGGTCAGCTTGATTTTCGGCCCTCTCCGCTCAAAAAGAACCGTTTCCAGTTCCCGCTCCAGGGCCTGAATCTGCAAAGAGACCGTCGGTTGACTCAGATATAGCCTCTCAGCAGCCTCGCTGATCGATCCAGTCTGAGCCGCATGACAGAAGGCTCGCAACTGCTTTAACCGGTTTTGTTTATAATGAATCTGTGGTGTTCCAGCCATCTCAGCCGCCCGATAAGTATTAAGTAAATCAATACTAGATGCACCAACCACCAATGGCAACAATAAATACATCTAAAATATTGGATCGGCTCGGAAATAGAGCCAACATTTCGCTATCCTTTACCTGAGGATCAGGACGGAGAGATTGTTTCAACACGATCTACCGGTATACATAGACAGAGGTATCCATGCAGAAACCCCAGCTGAAACAGGACCCCATGTATCAACTTCTTAAACAGGGAAAAATCGAGGAATTCAACCAACGGCGTGCGGATGGTGAGCCTTGCGACCTACGCAACGCCGACCTGAGAGGGACAGACTTAAGGGATCTGGATGCGCGAAACCTGGATTTGTCCGGTGCCTATCTGCGTCATGCCGACCTGCGTGGACTCAATCTGAGTGAAACCAATCTCGAGGGCGCGAGCATCAACAGTGCCAAGATTTCGGGTACCTATTTCGCTGCAACACTCTCTGCCGAGGAGATAACCCTGTCACTGGTGCACGGTACCCGTCTGCGCAATCGTTGATTGGCTCAACCGACCTGAACTCGCGATTTTTTGCCCTGGTAATCAGGAGCGCACAGGTAAGAGAATCGAGGTGGTTCCGGGGAGCGCTAGTCGTCTGAATCGAGTTGCGCAAGGATGTTACGCGCCACCAGGCGTTGATCCGGATTGCCCTCCTCCAGAATCTCATACAGCAGTTCACGGGCACTATCCACATCGCCGTTGTCGCGGTACGCCTTGACCTGCTCAAGTTTGTCCTTGACGCTGTCGACCTCTGCATCTCTCTCCGCCTGTTCGAGCGCATCTATGGCATCCATCTCCGCCTCCATCTCATCATCGGTCATGGGCACAAAACGGTCCGGATCCACGTAGTCGCTCGCGGGATCGATATCACTGCCAACCACATCTTCCTGCTGCTTCTCCGCAGCCCCTTCCATCCCGGCCCCGGCTTGGGCGGTGACCGCCCCATCGGGCAGATCATCGGGGGTCTCCGGGCGTCGATTGACAAAACCCTTCGAAAAGATAAGCCCCAGCTCGAACAGGACCCACATGGGCAGGGCCAGCAGGGTCTGCGAAATAACATCGGGTGGGGTCAGAAACATCCCGAGCACGAAAGCGCCAACGATCACGAAGGGCCGTTTATGGCGCAGTTTTTCCGGCGTGGTGATCCCCATCCAGACAAGAATGATGGTCGCAATCGGCACCTCAAATGCGACCCCGAAGGCAAAAAACAGGGTCATTACAAAGTCGAGATAACTACCCATATCGGTCGCCACCTCGACACCCTCGGGTGCGGTGCCGGCGAGAAAGGTGAATACCAGAGGAAAGACGACGAAATAGGCAAATGCCATCCCCAGGTAGAAGAGCATGGTGCTGGATATCAGCAGGGGTATCACCAGCCGCTTTTCATGCTTATAGAGACCAGGTGCCACAAAGGCCCAGAATTGATAGAGGATGAAAGGCACTGCAATGAATATGGCCAATTGCAGACTGAGTTTAAAGGGTATGAGGAAGGGGTCGATGGGCTTGGTGGAGATCATCGTGCTGCCTTCCGGCAGTGCAGCCCGCATCGGCCCCGCAATGGCGCTGTAGAGATCGTTGGCGAAGGGGAACAGCACCAGGAACACTGCCATTACAACCAGGACCATACGCAATACACGATCGCGTAATTCGATCAGGTGGGAGACCAGGGGTTGTTCCTTGGTGGTTGTATCGGGGGTATTCTGCACCGACATCTCTAATGATTAGTTTTTACTGTCGGACTCTTGGCGGTCGTCGAGAGCATCCTGACTCTCCTTTACCTGCTTGGTTGTTTCCTGCTTGATCTCATTGAGATCGCTCCGGGTCTCTTCAACAATCTCATGTACCGGATTGGCCAGGGCGGCCTGTTTTTCGATAACCTCCCTGAGTTCCTCGGCCTTGATCTCCTTATCGATATCCGCCTTCACATTGGCAACGAACCGACGTCCGCGTCCCAGCCACAGACCAGCGGTACGGGCAACCTTGGGCAGACGTTCAGGACCGATCACTATCAATGCCACCAAGGCGATGATTGTCAGTTCCCAGAAACCAACATCAAACATGCTATTTTCTCATCAAAAAAGATTGTGAGGTCGCTCTTTCAGCTCTTGTCACTCTCCTTGGAAGTGACCTCACCGTCGACTACCGTACCTGACTCCGACTTCTCGATCTGCTCCTTGGCCTTTTCCTGTTCCTGTTGCTCACCATCTTTCATGGCACCTTTGAATCCCTTGATCGCCCCACCCAGGTCGGAACCGATATTTTTCAGTCGCTTGGTGCCAAACAACAGCAGGACTATTGCAAGAACAATCAACAGTTGCCAGATACTGATACCACCAAAACCCATAATCTTCTCCACTCTCCGGCTTTGCCGGTTTCTCATTTGAACCTGAAGCTTAGGTTTCAGGTTATATTGTGTGCGTCTATCAACCTAGTGAAGGCGCTGTAGTTAGCTCGATCAAGTCTGGGATCATAACCCAGATAATGACCTTCTGTCTTCCGGACTAATCGACTCTTTGCGCCTTCTCTTCAAGCCCGGAGAGGCCGAAACGACGCTCCAGCTCAGCCAGCACTTGCTCTGGGCCCAGCCCTTGATGCGCCAGCATGACCAAGGTGTGGAACCAGAGATCGGCGGTCTCGTAGACAATCTTCTCCGGATCACCGTCCTTGGCCGCCATTACCGTCTCGGTGGCCTCTTCGCCAACCTTCTTCAGGATGGCATCCAGCCCTTTGGCATACAACTTCGCCACATAGGAGCTGTCAGGCTCGGCCTGTTTGCGCTCCTCGAGAACCTGGGCCAGTTGTTGCAAAACATCACTCATGCTGAATCCTTGGACCGTTTAACCGGCAAAATGTTGTTTATAACGCAAAGCGCGCCATGAAGCGCCAAGAGCGCAAAGAACATTAATTAAAAGCCTTGGCGAGCATTGCGCTTCTTTGCGGGCTTTGCGTTATAAATATCTATTTGTTGTAGATCGCGCCAGGATCCTTCAGGACCGGCTGGATCTCAACCCAGTCATCACCCTGCAGCTCCCGGTAGAAACAGTTGTGGCGCCCGGTATGACAGGCGATGCCCCCCTTCTGCTCCACCTCCAGCAGGATCGCGTCACCGTCGCAATCGATACGGATCGATTTAACCCGTTGCTGATGTCCCGATTCCTCTCCCTTATGCCAGAGTTTCTGCCGGGAACGAGACCAGTAGACGGCATGCCCACTCTCTTTGGTGAGTCGCAATGCCTCGGCATTCATCCACGCCATCATCAGTAACTTGCCGCTACCGGACTCCTGGGCAATCGCAGCCACCAGTCCATCGCTATCCCATTTAACCGCATCGAGCCAACTCACAGTCTCACCTCGATGGCTTGATCCCGCATATACTGCTTGGCCTCACCCACTGAGTATTCGGCAAAGTGAAAAATGCTGGCAGCCAACACTGCATCGGCTCCTCCCTGTTTCACTCCATCCACCAGATGTTGCAGATTGCCGACACCGCCGGAAGCGATCACCGGAATCGGCACGCTATCGACGATTGCCCGGGTAAGAGCATTGTCGAATCCGATCTTGGTACCATCCCGGTCCATGCTGGTGAGCAGTATCTCCCCGGCACCATAGTCGCTCATACGCTGTGCCCATTCGATGGCATCGAGTCCCGTCGGCTTGCGTCCACCATGGGTGAAGATCTCCCATTTCAGGGGTTCACCCGCCGCACTCACCTGTTTGGCATCGATCGCAACCACGATACATTGGGATCCGAATCGCTCAGTGGCCTGCTTCACAAACTCGGGATTGAAGACTGCAGCGGTATTGATGGCCACCTTGTCGGCGCCCGCATTGAGCATGCGCCGAATATCATCCTCGCTGCGAATGCCCCCGCCGACAGTAAGCGGAATGAAGACTTCACTGGCGACATTCTCGACAACATGCACAATCGTCTCCCGGTCGTCCGAGCTGGCGGTGATGTCGAGAAAGGTGATCTCATCCGCCCCCTCCTCGTTATAGCGCCGCGCCACCTCCACCGGATCGCCGGCATCACGGATATCGACGAACTTCACGCCCTTGACCACACGGCCGGCGTCCACGTCGAGGCAGGGTATTATGCGTTTGGCTAACATGCGCCCTTAACCAGTTCATCCGCCAACTTCTGACCCGCAGCCAGGTCCAAAGTGCCCTCATAGATGGCCCGCCCGGTAATGGCCCCCATGATATTTGTTGTATCCGCCTTGCACAGGGATTCGATATCCCCGATAGAGGTGATACCTCCCGAAGCGATCACCGGCGTGGTTATGGCATTCGCCAGTGCTGCTGTCGCCTCGATGTTGGGTCCCGACAACATACCGTCGCGTCCGATATCGGTGTAGACTATGGCGGAGACTCCATCATCCTGAAAGCGCCTGGCGAGCCCGGACACATCCTGGTCGGTGACCTCTGCCCAGCCGTTGATGGCAACCATGCCGGATACGGCATCGAGACCGACTATCACATGCCCGGGGAAGGCCTTGCAGGCACGGCTCACGAATGCAGGCTCCTTCACCGCCTGGGTACCGATTATGCAGTAGCTGATCCCTGCATTCAGGTAGGCCTCGATGGTGGCTTCATCACGAATTCCCCCGCCTACCTGAATCGGTGTCTCAGGGTAGGCGTTGGCGATGGCGCGGATTGCACCGCCGTTCACCGGCTCACCGGCAAAAGCGCCATTGAGATCAACCAGGTGCAGACGACGAGCGCCCTCGTCTATCCAGCGGGTCGCCATCTCCAGGGGATTATCCGAAAAGACGGTATCATCCTCCATACGACCCTGACGCAGTCTTACACACTGGCCATCCTTCAGATCAATAGCAGGTATTAACAGCACGATTTCGTTCCTATCTCAATATCGGTGCGGCAAGCCACACCCTACCTCAGGTTTATGTGCAGGGTGCGGCTTGCCGCACCGTTGATTGTGAAAACTTGATCATGCCGGATTCCAGCTGATGAAATTCCTCAACAGTTGCAATCCCGCATCGGCACTCTTTTCCGGATGGAACTGTACCGCAAAAAGGTTTCTGTCGGCGATGGCACTGGCAAAACCGACCCCATACTCCGTTGTCGCCGCCACCAGTTCTCTATTGGTGGGGTCCACATAGTAGCTGTGCACGAAATAGAAGCGGCTATCCTGCTCGATATCCCGCCAAAGGGGATGATCGTAACCTTGGTGCACCTGATTCCACCCCATATGGGGGATCTTCAATGCCTCACCATCCGGGGCTGTGCCCCCGGGAAAACGCCGTACGCGTCCCTCTATCAGGCCCATTAACTGGGTGCCGTCATTCTCTTCACTGAATTCGAGCAACACCTGTTGCCCCATGCAGATTCCGAGGAATGGTTTGCTCCGGGCGGCATCCAGCACGGCCCGGTTGAGGTGGTGATCGGAGATCGCCGCCATACAGTCCCTGGCCGCGCCCTGGCCTGGGAATATGACCCGATCGGATGCGAGTATCAGTTCCGGATCGTCACTGATCAAGACCTCGTCATTGTCAGCCGCCACATGTTCAATTGCTTTGGCGACGGAACGCAGATTACCCATACCGTAGTCAATCACGGTGATACGCTGTGTCATCGATACACCTGTGAAATGTTACAGACTACCCTTGGTGGAGGGTATTCGCTCAGCCATACGGGGATCTGTCTCCAGCGCCATGCGCAACGCCCGACCAAATGCCTTGAACACTGTCTCTGCCTGATGGTGGGCGTTGCTGCCACGCAGGTTGTCGATGTGCAGGGTTACGCCGGCGTGATTCACCACTCCCTGAAAAAACTCCTGGAACAGATCGACGTCGAAATCACCGATGCGTGCCCGGGTAAACGAGAGGTTATAGACCAGACCTGGTCTACCGGAAAAATCGATCACCACCCGGGACAGGGCCTCGTCCAACGGCACATAGGCGTGACCGTAACGACAAATACCCTTTTTATCACCAATCCCCTTGGCAAGGGCTTGCCCCAGACAGATACCCACATCCTCTACCGTGTGGTGAGCATCGATGTGCAGATCGCCCTTCGCAGTAATACTCAGGTCCACCAGTCCATGCCGGGCCACCTGATCCAGCATGTGGTCGAGAAAGGGTAGCCCTGTATCAAAGGAGGCCTCACCAGTCCCGTCCAGATTCAGTGAAACTGTGATCTGGGTCTCCAAGGTATTGCGCTCTATCTGAGCGGTACGCTGCATTTTGATGACTCCGGTAATGTCCGACCTGAAAACTGATAGACCGAAACTGATACTAATTTTTTTTAGATGTCTGGCATTTATGCACCCACACCCATTAGAAGATGCTTATTTTAGTGGAAAACGACTGAAAAGACAGTGCCGGATTCATGCCAGACCCATGAATACCGGTGAATGGTTTAAACAGGGCCAGGATAAAGCCCCGAAGAGTGACTAGAAGAGCTCTTCCTCGACCTCCAGATAGACGAGGCTGACATGCCGCCCAACGTTGCGCTTGAAATCGACCCAGTCTTGAAAGTCGCTCAGGGATTCAAGGATCAGAGGGGTCATCTCAAAATCACTGAGCCCCTCTTCAAAGTGTTTTACAACCTCACCCTTTAGGGTGCTCAGGTAGCCAAGATAGGTCTGGGGTACATCACGGCCACCCGTCTTTCCATGACCGGGAACAAAGATCTCCGCCTGGGTTCCAAGGGCACGTTCGATAGCGGCTATATTACCCGCGAAGGTACCGCTATCCATACGGCCCAGGCGCTTGCTCATCACATTGTCGCCAAGGAAAAGCACCTTTTGTCGGGGTAGCTCAATCATGATATCCGAGCGACTATGCGCCTTTGCTTCAAAATGAATCCGCAACGCAACCCCACCAATAGTCATCTCATCTCCGTGTGCCGCCGAACGGTCGGGCGGAACCTCTACAGTGCCTGCAACCGCGCCTTCCGTCATGCGCATCAAGGTAGCAAGAAAGGCCTTACCTTCGCCCTTTTCCACCAAACGACGCATCTCTTCATGAGCATAGATAGCCACATCGGGAAAGACCTCACGTATAGCCTGATTGGCAAGCCAGTGATCACCGTGGATATGGGTATTGAACACCGCAAGCACAGGCAGGTCGGTCAATTTCCTGATCTGCCGCAGCACCATCTCTCCTGTCTGGACGCTCGATCCCGGGTCGATAACGATCACCCCTGCATCGCCGATCACAAAACCCGGATTATTCATAAAACCCTGATTCTCCACCGACGGCACACCCAGCGGACCGTGTATGACATAGACCCTGTCGGCGATCCGATCAGCGGGATAATCCGGCACTGCGGGACCCCGCTCAGCGGCCATTGCAAACGATGCGAACAGGATTGAGAAAATCAGAAATTTGGGAAGGCGACTTATCAGCATGATGTTATATGTACCCTGACACATTGAGATTATCAACACTATGGTATTTGTTGATTCAAGTTTCCAGCCAAAACGTAACCGGACCATCGTTGATGAGCGCCACCTGCATATCGGCGCCGAAAACACCGCATGCCACTGGCTGGTGCTGCACTAACGCCTGCTCAGCCATATGGGAAAACAGACGCTCCCCCAGTCTCGGCTCAGCGGCACCGGAGAAGCCCGGCCGCATCCCCTTCTTGGTATCTGCCGCAAGGGTAAACTGGGGAACCAATAGCAATCCACCCTGGATATCCCTCAGGCTCAAATTCATGCGCCCGGCCTCATCATTGAAGACTCGGTAACCCAGCAAACGTTCAAGCAGACGATCCGCTTGGGCGGTTTCGTCACCCTTCTGTACCCCAACCAGTACCAACAGGCCCCGCTTGATCTCAGCAACCGGTTCTGCGTCGATGTGCACACTTGCCCCATTCACCCGTTGCAGCAGACCGATCATGAAAATGCCTTCGCAAATTTGTCCGTTGCCTCGATCAAAGCACTGCGTATGCCGGGTTCCGCCGCGGAGTGACCGGCATCCCCGATCACCTTCAACTCACTCCCAGGCCAAGCTCGATGAAGCGCCCACGCGGAGGCCATGGGACAGATAAGATCATAGCGACCTTGCACGATGATTCCAGGAATATCCGCCAGTCTGTCGCTCTCCAGTAACAACTGATTCGGGTACAGAAACGCATGATTGATAAAATAGTGGCACTCGATACGCGCCAGACTCAAGGCTGTGTGAGGATTGGAAAAAAACCCGACCACCGCGGGATTGGGGTGGAGGCTGGCAGCGCGGCCCTCCCACACCGACCACGCCTTGGCTGCCGCCATTCGATCAATGTCGTTGTCACCACTCAGGCGACGATGATAGGCATGTAACAGATCGTCTCGTTCCTGTTCAGGGATGGGGGCGACAAAATCCTCCCAATAGTCGGGAAAAACCTGACTTGCCCCATGTTGATAAAACCAGTCGATCTCTTCATCACGACAGAGAAAGATCCCTCTGAGGATCATACCGGTGACCCGTTGCGGGTGGGTTTGAGCATAGGCCAGGGCGAGGGTCGATCCCCATGATCCGCCGAACACCAGCCATTGCTCGATATTCAGCTGCCGGCGGATCTTTTCCATATCATCCACCAGATCCCAGGTGGTATTGGACTCAATGGAGGCATGCGGCGTGGAGTGTCCACACCCCCGCTGATCGAAAAGCACGACGCGATAGTGGTCGGGATTAAAGAATCGGCGGTGGTAGGGTTCACAGCCGGCACCCGGCCCGCCATGCAGAAACAGCACTGGAATCCCGTCCGGATTGCCAACCTGCTCCAGGTAGAGTCGATGGCCATTCTCCACAGCCAGCATCTGGGTTGCGAATGGTTCGATGGGCGGATAGAGGTCTTTCATCGCTATCTTGACCGTCGTGTAGGAAAAATCCTACAACGATTAGAGAAAAATCTCACAAACAATGTGTGCGGAATCCCACAGCAAAAGTTACATTTTGTGTCAATATTAAGTTGTCGTCATCAGGGATGAACTTTAAAGGACACACAGCTCAGGAGAGCACAGGGACGAAAAGCTTAGCCAACCAAGCCGACGACCATGAGCCCAACTGCAAGGATTGCGGTTGGGCTTCTTCTATTTTGGCCCCACTTACAATATCTTAGACTCACCAGCCATCCAAACCAGGGTCAATGGTTAGACTAGCGCATCTACTCCCGTGACGCACGTTTGCGCTCAAACTCCTTGAGGTGCTTCTTGCGTAACCTGATGTCACCCGGGGTGACTTCGACCAGTTCGTCATCCTCGATGAACTCCAGCGCCTGCTCGAGACTGTACTGCAGCGGGGGGGTCAGGATTATCGAATCATCCTTTCCGGAGGCGCGTATGTTGGTCAACTGCTTGCCTTTCAGCGGATTTACCACCAGGTCGTTTTCCCGTGAATGGATGCCCACGATCTGTCCCTCATAGACCTCATCACCGGGTGATGAGAAGAGCCGGCCCCGCTCCTGGAGATTAAACAGGGCATATCCAAGCACCTTGCCCTGACCATTGGCAATCAGAACCCCATTCTTCCTCGGTGCTATCCCCCCATGCTGGGTCGGGCCGTAGTGGTCGAAAACATGGTAGATCAGACCTGTACCTGAAGTGGTGGTCATGAACTCGGTCTGAAATCCGATCAGTCCCCGTGAAGGTATGATGTAGTCGAGGCGGACCCTGCCTTTACCATCCGGCACCATATCCTTGAGCTCACCCTTGCGGGCACCCAATGCCTCCATGATGCTGCCCTGGTCCTTCTCCTCCACATCCACGGTCAGCTGCTCATAGGGTTCGCAGACCTCACCATCCACTTCTCGAAAGATCACCTCGGGTCGGGAAACGGCCAGCTCATAGCCCTCACGACGCATGTTCTCGATCAACACGGACAGGTGCAGTTCACCCCGCCCGGAGACCTTGAATTTCTCCGGATCCGTGCCCTCCTCGACCCGCAACGCCACATTGTGTATCAGCTCTCGCTCGAGACGCTCTTTGAGCTGTCTGGAGGTGAGATATTTGCCCTCGAGCCCGGCGAAGGGGGAGGTATTCACCTGGAAGGTCATCGATACGGTTGGCTCGTCCACTGTCAGCGGGGACATCGCCTCCACATGTTCCGGATCACACAGGGTATCGGAGACATTCGGGGCCTCCATTCCGCTGATGGCGATGATGTCACCGGCACTCGCCTGATCGACCTCGAAACGTTCCAGACCGAGGTAACCGTAGACGATGCCAATCTTCCCGCGATGTTGCTCGCCGTCGTATTTCACCACGCTGACCTGTTGATTCGGCTGGATGGTACCCCGGGTCACCCGGCCCACTGCGATCGCACCCACATAGCTGTTGTAGTCCAGGTTTGAGACCTGCATCTGGAAAGGGCCGTCCGGGTCCACATCGGGTTGCGGGCAGTGATCGACAATTGTTTTAAACAACGGCCGCATGTCCCCCTGCTGCACATCGCTCTCCAGTCCCGCGTAGCCATTCACGGCCGAGGCATAGACGATGGGAAAATCGAGCTGTTGATCGGTTGCCCCGAGACGGTCGAACAACTCAAACACCTGATCGACGACCCAGTCCGGCCTCGCCCCAGGCTTATCGATCTTGTTCACCACCACGATCGGGCGCAGGCCGTGTTTGAAGGCCTTCTGAGTGACAAACCGGGTCTGGGGCATCGGACCCTCCTGGGCATCCACCAACAGCAACACAGAATCCACCATCGACAACACCCGCTCAACCTCGCCACCAAAATCCGCATGCCCGGGGGTATCGACGATATTGATTCGATAGTCATTCCAGCGGATGGCCGTGTTCTTCGACAGGATGGTGATACCCCTTTCCCTCTCCTGATCGTTGGAGTCCATGACACGTTCCACATCGCCAAAACGCTCACCCAGGGTCCCGGACTGCTTCAGCAGTTCATCCACCAGCGTGGTCTTGCCATGATCCACATGCGCGATAATGGCGATATTTCTTAGGTTTTCAATCACTGAAACTGCCTATACAGAGTAAAAAGATGGCGGATTATACCCTGCCTGTGGAAATTGTCGTTTTTTAATTTAAATGCTATTTAATTCAGATGATTAGAGAACAATCTAAACGACAATAGTTATCTTCTATCGACAACCCCCTTTCATTTCATAACTTTCAGAATTACCCACATGCGCTGTGGATAACATTGTTGATAAATCCTGAAAATCTCCATCAAAGCCCAATAGAACGGGGAGTTTCATTAAATCGTAAAAAAAGTGAACAATTTGTTTTTCTATAAAATAAACATATAGTTAGATAAACATGAATGCCTTATCCCCAGCCTATAAATAGGTATATGCCCGAGCCAATCCCTCGGCCTTTCCGCATGTGCACAGTTTTCATTGTCGCACCAGCACGCGGTTATCCATTAACGAGGAGCTAATTCAGTTGCAAAAAGATTGGTCTATCAGCAGGAATTCCCTTAAGGATCAACGGGCCTTAGATAAACAGTTGCTAATAATCAAATAGATTGGACTTCTTCTAAAGCTTGCACTCTGGATCGAATATGGACAGGATAGATTGCGACGCAACCTGAGCAAACATAAAGCCGGGATTGAGAAACCAGATCAATACCTCGTGTTGCGCGAATTATCACAAGCAATAAATGAAGTAGAATCACTCATGAATTCATCCGATCTTGCTCCGCTGCGCGAACATTTGGCTTCGCGTATCATCGGTCAGACAAACTTTATCGAAAGTATGTTGATCTGCCTGCTCAGTGACGGTCATCTGCTCATCGAGGGATTGCCGGGACTCGCGAAAACCACCGCCGTGAAGGCCCTGGCAGAGGCCATTGAAGGGGATTTTCACCGCGTCCAGTTCACCCCCGACCTGTTACCCTCCGACCTCATAGGCACCGATATCTACCGCCATGAGAAGGGGGAGTTCGAATTCCGTCAGGGCCCCCTTTTCCACAACATCCTGCTTGCGGATGAGGTCAACCGGGCACCCGCCAAGGTACAGTCGGCACTCCTGGAGGCGATGGGAGAGCAACAGATCACCGTCGGTCAAACAACCTACCCTCTGCCCGCTTTTTTCATGGTGCTGGCGACCCAGAATCCGGTTGAACAGGAAGGCACCTATCACCTGCCGGAGGCCCAGCTGGACCGCTTTCTGATGCAGGCCAATGTGGATTACCCCAATCGTGATGAGGAACTCAAGATTCTGGACCTGGACAGCGCCCAGCAAAAGCAGAAACCCACACCACCAGATAAGCCATTGACACAAAAGAAGTTGACTTCCATTCGCCAGCAGGTGGCCGAACTCTATCTCGATCCTAAGCTCAACAGCTATATCGTCGATCTGGTCCAGGCAAGCAGGAACCCCTCGGCTTATGACAAGGACCTGGCCCGCTGGTGCCGATTCGGTGCCTCCCCCCGGGCCAGTATCGCATTGGCGCGATGCGCACGGGCAAAGGCCTGGCTGGACGACGAGGAGTTCGTGGCGCCCCACCATATTCAGGCCGTGGCACCGGCCATCTTACGCCACCGTATCCTGCTGACCTTCGAAGCGGAGGCGGAAGGGATCACCACCGACGATTTTCTCTCCCGCCTGCTGGACATGGTTGCCATCCCCTAGCCAACCGGGCTTAGTATTCGCATGAGCCTCTATCCCCATATCGATGATCTGCTGGAACTACGTCATCAAGCCCATACCCTGGGCCTGGCCTCGCACCATCTGGTAAATACCAGTTTCAGCGGTCTCTATGCCTCCGTTTTTCGTGGCACCGGCCTCGATTTTGAAGAGGTGAGGGAGTATCGAGAAGGGGATGATATTCGCAACATGGAGTGGAACGTCACCGCCCGCACCAATGTGCCCCATCTGAAGATATTCCGTGAAGAACGGGAACGCAGTGTGGTGCTCTGCATCGATAGAGGCCCGCACATGAGCTTTGGTACACGCGGCACATTCAAATCGATCCAGGCTGCCAAGGCGGCTGCGCTGCTTGGCTGGGCCGCATCCAAACTGCACGACAGGGTCGGGGGTATGCTGTTTGGCGACAGAAACCTGGGGATGCAGTACTTCCGTCCCACCAAGGATCGTCGTGCCTTATGGCGTCTGCTGCATGCGCTGACACAGGAAGGCACCACTCAGCAGCCCCATATCGACTGCCTCTCCGAGGCTCTGCAGCGGGCCGACCGGGGCACCGCAACCGGTTCTCTGATCTTTGTCATCGCTGACATGAATCGTGAGATTCAGGACCTGAAACAGACCTTGGGGCGGCTCTGTCAACACCATACCCTGGTACTGGTACCGGTGGATGATCCCGCTGACAAGGCGCTACCCGACATGGGACAGATCACCTTTGTCGGCCCCGATGGCAACGCAATGGAGATCGACACCCGTGACCATCAGGCCAGAGCGCGCTATACAGAGACCTGGCATAAGCGCCGCCAGACCCTGACCCAATTGACCAATGCCCTGGGCATACCCCTGATGCCGATTGCCACCAATGAAGAGATCCATCTGGCCCTCTCCCATGGATTGGCGAAACATTTTGGCAGACGTTGAATGGATCCACTACGCGACATTCGAGGCATTGATCAAGCCCCTTGGTGGCCACCCGCCCCAGGATGGTGGCTAGTGTTGGCACTGATACTCCTGACAGGGGTGTTGATTTGGTTCATATTCAGATGGCGCAGGCTCTATCCACTGGGACGCTGGCAACAGGATGCACGGCGCAGCCTTCTCGCCTTGCGTCGACGCATGAAACGCGAGCCGGCGAAACAGGTGGCCAGTGAACTCTCCGAGCTGCTGAGACGCATCGCCATCGCCCGCTGCGGCCGGGAGGAGACAGCCGCCCTCACCGACGAGGCCTGGCTCGACTGGCTGCAGAGCAACGACTCCACCGGCTTTCTGTGGCGTGAAAAAGGCCGGATCCTACTGGTGCTGCCCTATGCCCCACCCGAGCGTGGTGCCGATAAGGCTCAGCTGGCGCAATTGATCGATGCCGCCATCCATTGGGTCAGCGAGGAAGCCTGTCATGTTTGAGTTTCACTGGCCCTGGATGGGGCTGTTACTGCTGCTGCCCCTGTTGATACGTCACTTTTGGCCCCGTCCATCCCGGGAGCAACACGAATCGGTGGAGGGAATGCAGACCACCCTGCTCCATCCAAGCCTAGCCCACCTGCAGGACGCTTTTCACACTCGCCAACCCCGCCAGCCCCTGAGTGCCCGTCTGTACAGCTGGCTGCTCTATCTCCTATGGCTGGCCCTGGTGTTGGCAGTAATGCGCCCCCAATGGCTTGAACCCTATACCGAAAACCGCACCGCGGGCTATGACCTGATGCTGGCCGTGGATGCCTCCCACTCCATGAACGCCCTCGATTTCACCCTCAACGATGAACAGGTCAGTCGCATGCAGGTGGTGAAAGGTGTGGTGACCAACTTCATCGAGGGACGGCAGGGGGATCGTCTCGGCCTGGTGGTGTTCGGCAGCCGAGCCTACGTACTCTCTCCGCTCACCTATGACCGCAAAGCAGTCAGCAGTCTGCTGGGGGAAGTGATTCCCCGCATCGCCGGTGACGGGACCGCCATCGGTGACGCCCTGGGTCTGGGTATCAAAAAACTCAGAGAACGACCGCAAGGTTCAAGGGTGCTACTGCTGATTGCTGACGGTGAGAATACCGCGGGTACCATTCCACCCCTGAAGGCCGCCCAGCTGGCGGCAGAGGAGGGCATCCGAATCTATAGCATAGGGGTTGGCAGCGATAAGGAACGGGTGCCCATCCTTGAGAATGGCCGCATCACTACCCGCACCGACCTGGGATTCAATGAGGCGGTGATGCGTGAGATAGCGGAGGCCGCGGATGGCGCCTACTTCCGTGCAACCGATACCGCGGCCCTGGAAAAGATCTATCAGCACATCGATGAGCTGGAAAAGACCGAGGCCGAATCCCGTACCGTATTCATTCCCCGACCCCTCTACTACTGGCCCCTCGGCGTTGCACTGTTGTTGCTGCTGATACTGGGCATCTATCCCGAGGGCAGGCAGCGACGTTTGAAAGGGGGCGGATATGCCTGAATCCCTGTTTCACTTCGCCCGCCCGGAGTGGTTGTTCGCCCTGCTTGGGCTGATCCCGGTGCTTGGCTGGTTGATCTACAGTGTGGTTCGTCCCGCAAAAGGCCCTATCCATCGTTATGCCGATGACCACCTGCTGCCACACCTGACCGGGGTGCGGGAACTCAGCGTGGATGAACGCTGGAGTCGTTTCACCCGCTGGGGCTTGTTGTGGATTTTGCTGGTGTTGGCCCTGGCCGGTCCCCGTTGGGACTACACCGATATCGAGGCCTTCTCGCCGGCCAGTGATCTGGTCATTCTGATGGATATCTCCCGCTCCATGAACGTGGCGGATGTGCCCCCATCACGCCTGGCGAGAGCGCGTCAGGAGGTGCAGGACCTGGTCGTGCTGAATCAGGAGCTGCGTATCGGCATGATCGCCTTCGCAACCGTGCCGCATGTGGTCGCGCCGATCACCGAGGACAGCCAAAGCATTCTCAATGCCCTGCCGGCGGTCTCCTCGGAGCTGGCCAATCTCCAGGGCAGTCGTCTGATCGCCGCCCTGGAACGTGCCGAGCAGCTGCTCGGCAGTGAGGGCAGCGGGAATGCACGCACTATCCTGCTGATCAGCGATGGTGATTTTGATGAACCAGGACTCTTGCCGCGGATCGAGAAACTCGCCCAACAGGGGGTCGTCCTGCACACCATGGGAATAGGCACGACCGGAGGTGGTCCGGTACCCGCCCGTGCTGGCCAGAGTGAATTGATGAGAGATCGCAGCGGCAAGCTGATTGAATCCCGACTCAATGAACCCCTGCTGCAACAACTCGCTCTGGCAGGGGGGGGATACTTTCAACGCGCGGACTTTCGAGACCAGGACAGTCGCAATATATTGCAACTCGCCAGCGGTGAGGTTGGCAGACCCACCCCTACGGAAGAGAAGACACGGGTCTGGAATGAGCGCTTCTACTGGCTGATTTTTCCCCTGTTACTGTTCCTGCTGAACCGCTTCAGAGTCCACCGAATGGGAGAGACCCAGGTATGAAGGGGCTCTATCTCTCCATGCTGCTACTGCTTACTCCCGCCCTGGCCGGCGCCAACTGGTTTTTGAACCAGGAACAACAGGCAGCCGAGAACTACAACCAGGGCCACTACGATGAGGCGGCACAGGGGTTTGCAGATCCCTACCGCCGGGGTGTCGCAAACTATCGCACCGGTGACTACCAGGCTGCCAGCGAGGATTTCAGCCAGGTAGAGAGGGAAGAGGTGAAGCAGGATGCCCGTTACAACCTGGGTAACAGCCGCTACAAACTGGAGGACTACCAAGGCGCCATCCAAGCCTACCAGGAGGTGCTGGAAGGGGATCCGGATCATACCGATGCACGCCATAACCTGGCCCTGGCGAGAGAGAAGCTGGAGCAGCAGGAAAAAGATCAAGAACAGGAGGAAGAGGAAAAAGAGCAGGATCAGGAATCCGAGAAGGAACAACAGGAGTCGGAATCGAGCGAGGAGCAAGAGGAACAGGAGCAATCCGGGGAACAGCAAGAGGAGCAGCGGCAAGAATCCGGGGAACAGCAAGAAGAAGAGCAGCAGCAATCCGGCGAGCAGCAAGAAGAACAACAGCAGCAGTCCGGCGAGCAGCAGGAGGAACAAGAGCAGCAGTCCGGGGATCAGCAACAGGAACAAGAGCAGCAGTCCGGGGAACAGCAAGAAGAACAACAGCAGCAGTCCGGTGATCAGCAAGAGGAACAACAGCAGCAGTCCGGCGATCAGCAAGAGGAACAACAGCAGCAGTCCGGCGATCAGCAAGAGGAACAACAGCAGCAGTCCGGGGAACAGCAAGAGGAGCAGCAGCAGTCTGGTGAACAACAGGGAGAGCAAGAGCAATCCGGAGACGAGGAGCAGTTGTCGGAAAAAGGCAAGAAAGATCAGGATGATGAGAGTGAGTCGGGTGATCAGATGGAGAAGGACGAGCAACAGGAAGGGAGTGAGTCAGAGACTGATCAGCAAGCAATGAGCGGGGAGCAAAAACAGCAACAGGACAAAAGCGAGGGTAAGGAGACCAGGGACGACGAGCAGAGAGGAGAGGAGGAGGAAGCCCAACGAGAGCAACAGGCAATGGGCGAACAAGATGACGAAAAGTCTGCTAGTCTCGAAGCGAAGCGAGAAGATAAAGAGCAACAGGCGCCTGGATCACCCCGGCATGACGAACTGGGCCGGGATAGCGGTGAACGTCATGTCCAACCGGAAGACGAAGCCCGAGCGGATGCAGTGGATCGGGTGGATCAAAGCGACCAGCCCCAATCCCAAGAGGGAGAGGACCAAACCGAGGGCAGCGGTAGTGACAAAACCCGCTTGAGCGGTGCCAATGCATTGATGGAGCAGTGGCTCGATCAAGTTGAGGGGGACCCAGCACAACTGATGCAACAACAGTTCAGGCTGGAAGAGTATAAATACCTGCGTAGCCGAGGCGGCCGCGACACGGAGACAAGACCCTGGTGATAAAGCCACCTTACAGGCGCCGGAAAATCATGGGCCCCATGGGCCTAGCGATAATCTTGTTGACCTTGTTGTCAGCACATTGCTCAGTCATGGCCAACCCCTACCCAAGCAACTCACCATGGCAGGGGATGCCGCCCGGGCAGTGGAACTTTGCGCCACCTGATCATCGTAAGTCCGGCACCCCATCTCAAACTCAACCAGCAACAACCCAATCACCCTATGGGGGTTGGCCCGGCAGTCAATATCCCCGGTATTCGCCGCAAAACTACTATGCTCCCCAGACCCAGGCGCCACAGATCGAAACCGATCTTTCCCAGCAAAGCCCCTATATACAGCAGAATGTGGTGCTGAAAATCAGTGTCGTCAGTCAAAACAACCTACGCACGGCAACGCCACAGATACCCCAGAGCGACCACTTTATCCTGCAGCAGCTTGAGGGCCCTGTTACCTACTCCCGTACCCGGAATGGGAAAAGGGAGATCGTAAACGATTTCTATTTCACCCTGACTCCGCTTAAGGCAGGCCTGTATCAGCTTCCCACACTGAGCATCACTGGAGAAGAAGAACAGCTAGCCACATACAGTCGGGGCCACAGGTCATTCGATGTCTCGATAAACAACCCGCCACAACTGGAGATCAGGGAAGCCGACCCGACCAGCTCCCCCTGGTTGCCTGTGGAACAGCTCGATCTGAAAATCAAACTGCCGCAAAAGCTCAAAGCCGCTGCCGGCAAACCCTTTACCCTGACGACTGAAATCGATGCCATCGGCATCGTGGCTGAGCATCTTCCCAGTCTTGAACAGCAACTGAAGACCGATGCCTTTCGCGTCTATCGGGATCAGAGCCGGGTAGAGACCACCCTTAACAAGAGCAACAACAAGCTCGTCAGCCGCCGCCTGGAGACCTTTACCCTGGTACCCCTATACGGCGGCGATCTGAAACTCCCCCAATTGAGTGTGAACTGGTGGAATACCCGCATTCATGGTCCCCAACGCGCTTCTATCCCACTGCATCCAATCGCTGTCAGCGGCACGCGTAAATCCGACGACTTTTTTGGCTCCGATGAAGAGAGCACCCTGTTTCCCGCCGGCGCCTCTTCAGCATTCTGGATACCCCTGGGAGTGGTGTTCGGCGTGATCTTCGGTTACTGGCTTGCGATTTGGATCTCCCACCGTAGAAAAGGGGATACACAACACTCACCATTGGCCCCATTGGTGGTCTTTCTGCAGCGCCCGATGCGTCAGATGGCGCCGGCCTTCTCACCCCTCAGGGCGAAACTGCGTACTACCACCGCCGTGCTCAACCCGGCTACCCACTGGCAGCGCTGGCGCCGCAACCTGGTTGGCATGCTGCCCCTCTCGGTGCGCTTCTACTTCTGTGTCCGCTTCGTGGATGAAGAGACAGACCCGGAGGTATGGGGCTACACCCTGAGGTTTCTCGCCAACAAGCATCTCAACCTGCCACCGAATGTCCCCTTCAGTGTCATCGGCAAACATATCGTCGACTTCCATCCCAAGGCCCAGGAAGGGAACATCCACTCCCTCATCCATGAACTGGAACAGGCAATCTATGGCCACAGCGAACTCGATTTCGATCGCTGGAAAGAGGCCTTTAAACACGAAATCCGCCCCAGCCTGAGATTGTGGCACCGCAGGCGAGCAGAAAAACAGCCCGCATCTGAAACGCTGCTACCCAACCTCAATCCGGACAGAATCATAAGCAGCTAATCCAGTCTTTGAATAACCTGGGCGGTAAGTGGCACCCGTTCTAAGGTCTATTCCGCTCTCAAGGGCGGTATAATCGACTCCCCTATGCCGAATCCAAAGCACATCTTCTCCCACCGCCCCTACTGGGCCGCCCGTTTCGGTATCGCCCCGGTGCTGCCCATGAGCCGGGCGGAGATGGATCAACTCGGCTGGGACAGCTGCGACATCATCATCGTCACCGGTGACGCCTATGTGGACCATCCCAGCTTCGGCATGGCCCTGATCGGACGTCTGCTGGAGACCCAGGGATTCCGGGTGGGGATCATCGCCCAGCCCGACTGGAGCAGCGCCGAGGCCTTCCGTCAACTGGGAAGACCCAATCTCTTCTTTGGTATCACCGCCGGCAACATGGACTCCATGGTCAACCGCTACACCGCCGACCGGCGTATCCGCAGCGATGATGCCTATACACCCGACGGTGAGGCGGGCAAACGCCCCGACCGTTCAGTGATCGTCTATGCCCAGCGGGCGCGGGAGGCCTATAAGGGGGTAGCGGTGGTGATCGGCGGCATCGAGGCGAGCCTGCGCCGTATCGCCCACTACGACTACTGGTCGGACAAGGTGCGCCGCTCGGTACTGCCCGATTCGAAAGCCGATCTGCTGATCTATGGCAACGCGGAGCGGGCGATCGTGGAGCTGGCCCATCGGCTGGCCGCCGGGGAACCGATCGGGGGGATCACCGACATCCGGGGTACTGGCTTGATGCGCCAGGGGCTGCCCGAGGGGTGGAGTGAGATCGACTCAACCCATCTCGACAAGCCAGGCCCCAAGACGCATCACCCCGATCCTTACCAGGCGGAGCCTGACTGCGAATCCAAGGTTGTGCGTTTCACGCCACATCAACGCCCGGCCGGGCTCGAGCGGAACCATACAGTGGTGCGCCTCCCCTCCTACGACCAGGTCGTTGAGGACGAGGTCTGCTACGCTCACGCCTCCCGGGTCTTCCACCTGGAGACCAACCCGGGCAACGCCCGTGCCCTGGTACAGCGCCATGGCAAGCGGGACGTCTGGCTCAATCCGCCGCCGATCCCCCTTACCACCGAGGAGCTGGACCGGGTCTACGAACTGCCCTACACCCGCCAGCCCCATCCGGCCTATGGCAATGCGCGCAACCCGGCCTGGGAGATGATCCGTTTCTCGGTCAACATCATGCGCGGCTGTTTCGGCGGTTGCACCTTCTGCTCCATCACCGAACATGAGGGGCGTATCATCCAGAGCCGCTCGGAGGATTCGGTGGTGCAGGAGGTGGAAGCAATACGTGATCAGGTACCGGGCTTCACCGGTATTATCTCCGACCTGGGCGGCCCTACCGCCAATATGTACCGGCTGGCCTGCAAGGACAAGAAGATCGAATCGGCCTGCCGCCGCCTCTCCTGCGTCTACCCCGACATATGCGGAAACCTCAATACCGATCACCAGCCGTTGCTCCGGCTCTATCGGCGCACCCGCGCCCTACCCGGTATCAAACGGGTCTTTATCGCCTCGGGACTGCGCTACGATCTGGCGATTCGGTCGCCGGAGTATATTCGCGAACTGGTCACCCACCATGTGGGGGGCTATCTGAAGATCGCCCCGGAACACACCGAGTCCGGCCCCCTGAGCATGATGATGAAGCCGGGTATAGAGAGCTACGACCGCTTTAAAAAATTATTCGACAAATACTCCGCGGAGGCGGGTAAAGAACAGTACCTGATCCCCTACTTCATCGCCGCCCACCCAGGGACCAGCGACCAAGACATGCTCAACCTGGCTATCTGGCTGAAGCGCAACGACCTGCGTCCCGACCAGGTGCAGGCCTTCCTGCCCACCCCCCTGGCCATCGCCTCGGCCATGTACCATACGGGACTTAACCCGCTGCGCAAGATCCGCCGCCACAGCGAGCGGGTCGGTGTGGTGCGAGGTTTAAAGCAACGGCGGTTGCACAAGGCGTTGCTCCGTTTTCATGACCCTAAGAACTGGCCTCTGTTGCGGGAAACCCTGACCCGCATGGGCCGCCAGGATCTGATTGGCAATGGCAAGCGACACCTTGTCCCCAAATGGCAGCCAAGAATGGAACATGACGCATCAGAAACAAAGCGTCCAGCGCGTCCGAGTCACGCAAAACGATCAACCAAGGTAGCGGGTAAAAACAGCACCAGCCGGATCAAAAGAGCCCGCCAAAGACACAAATAACCCGCTTCGCCCCAAGCCCTGCCCACCAACCCGTTTCAGGTTATTTTTCCTGTTAATTTACAGTACGTTAAACACCCAATTATTACCTAACAATTACCCCCATAAACGGCTTGAAAAAAGCGCATGATGGGACCATATTCATAGTAGGGACGGGTAGTAATGAAGGAGGTATATCATGAACATCACACGTTATGACCCATGGCGCACAATGGAAGATTGGCGTCAGGAGATCGACCGTGCGTTCCACCCGCTCCTGCAACGAGATGACGATACCTCTCGCGTAGTAGGAGGCGATTGGGCACCTGCGGTGGATATCAAGGAAGAGGATGCCAGGTATGTCATTCGAGCCGATATTCCGGGTGTAAAACCGGAAGATATCGAGGTCACCATGGAGAATGGTGTATTGACGATCCGCGGTGAGCGCAGGTTTGAAGAGACCGAAGAGAAAGAGAACTTCAGACGCATCGAACGCTCCCACGGCATCTTCTATCGTCGTTTCTCACTGCCGGATAACACCGATGCAGAGGCTGTTCAGGCAAGCGGTAAGGATGGTGTGATTGAGGTCATCATCCCCAAGACAGCGGAAAAACAGCCAAAACGCATTGAGGTGCATCATTAAGGCATTGGGTCTTTTTTAGACGACGCTAATTTTGAAAACCCTCTCATCACCGAGAGGGTTTTTTTATGGCTTCTGCCACTTCAAGACAGGCATGGGATTCACCCCCAGGCATTCCATCCATGAGCCAATAGCTCCGGGTAGGATCAGTGACCTATCGGGGCGGTAGCGATCAGAAGCTGAATATCAGGCCCAGATTGGTTTCGAACTGGGGAAAGGCATCACCCTCGATCTGCAGATTGCATCCAGGATTGCAGAACAGGGTTTCGTTGGAGTCGATCAAGGTGCTGTAACCGCGCATCTCAAAACGTATACCCAGCCGCTGTGTGGGATACCATTTCAACCCACCCCCGACACTGAGTGAGAAACGGGTTTCATCGTTATAATCCCTGTGGGTGGGATTCATGATGGTCATTCCGAGACCACCGGTGATATAGGGGGTGACCTTGTCCACAGCATGATCGAAGGGTGAGACATCCACGGTGCCGCCAAGATGGAGATAGTGGATATCCAGACCGAACGCATTATTCGGATCGGTGGAATCTGCCAGGGAAGAGTCCTGGTGGCTGTAGAGAAACTCGTAACGGGTCGAATCGGAGGCAGCCTGGCTGATGGTAAAACCCCAATCCGCGGCGTGCTCCACATCCAGACCCTGGTAGTGATTGTCGAGTTCGAAAGAGCCACCGAACCGGTGCCCGGTGAATGGGGTGAACTCGAGATCACCGGCTGCCCATAGACTCGATGAGCCCGCGACCAGGGACAACCAGACTGTTAAAAAAGCGACTCTGTACATGGCAACAAAAATCAGGATAAACGACTTATACGTGCAATTATTGTTAAGAAAAGTGAAAATTACCTGGCATCACATCACATCTTAATCGCCTGATATCTTAAGTGCTTGTTTATAAAGAATATTTTTTTTAATCCCTGAGACCCGGGATGCCAATGCGACAGCCTGTTTGAGAGGTAGTTCCGCCAACAGTGTGATCAGCATATGCTCGACATCGACCTCAACCTGCTCCCCGGACGGGTTGTCGGCACCCTTGATAAGAATAACAAACTCCCCTCTCCGCTGATCACTATCCTGCTGCAGTTGCTCGACCAGCCTGTCCAGACTTCCCCTGAGAATGGTTTCATGGAGTTTGGTCATTTCCCGGGCAATCACCCCCTCCCGTTCAGGACCGAATGCCTCTGCCATGGCCGTGAGAGATTCCACAACCCGGTGACTCGATTCATAAAACACCAGGGTGGAGCCCTCATCCGCCAGAGTTTGCAGCCAGGAGCGTCTTTGACCGGCCTGGCGTGGCGGGAAACCGACAAACAGGAAGCGGTCGGTAGGCAGTCCGGATGCGCAAAGCGCACAGGTCAATGCACTGGCACCCGGAATGGGGACCACACGCCCACCTCTCTGTATCAGCTCCCTGACCAACGGAAAGCCGGGATCACTGATCAATGGTGTCCCCGCGTCGGAGACCAGGGCGATCGATTGCCCCTCATCGATGGTCTGTAGCAACTGTTCCAACTGGGCGTGTTCGTTGTATTGATGAAATGCGCGCAAGGGGGTATTGATGCCATAGTGTTTCAGTAATGGCCGGGTATGTCGTGTATCCTCTGCTGCAATGAGATCGACCTGCTGCAGCGTATCCAGTGCGCGTTGGGAAATATCCTCAATATTGCCGATCGGTGTAGCAACAACGTAAAGTACGCCCTTTGACACAACTGTTCCTGATGTAGAATGGACGCACCATCCTGCCATAGATATCGAACCATGCAAATTGATCGACGCTTATTGCTGTTAACTCTCGTCTTGTTCCTTGTAGTGCAGGGTTGTACGACCACTCCCAAGATCGCTCCCGCTGAACCCCTGGAGCTACCGGCGCATGTCAGGCTTCAGATTGAGCTGATGCTGGAGAGCGGCGAGTATGCCGCGGCGGCACAACAGCTCGAATCCCTGGCCAGTGAACGCCTATCACCCCAGCGTGAATGGCTGCTGCTGGAAGCCACCGAGTATTGGCTCAAGGCGGGTAACCAGACAAGGAGCCTGCTACTGATAGAGCAGCTTCAATCCTTTGATAGTGACCCGGACTTCGTCCTGAAATGGCGCATGCTCCGCACCGAAATCGCTGTTTCTGAGGGGGATATCGAAACCGCTCTCAATCTGATGGAACCGCCACCGGATAAGGATGCCCCACTAATCCTGCGTCAGCACTATCACAGAAACATGGCGGAGATATTCCGCCTGTCGGGAAACCTCCTGGAAAGTGCGAGTGAACTCGATGTACTCGACCTGTTGTTGGAGCAGGACGAAGAGTCGCGGCTGGCTATCCAACAGTTATTGGTGCAGACCCTGGCGAGTATGACCGACACGGCTCTCAGTATGCTGCAGCCTCAACCTCCCGCCAGCTTGATCGGGTGGATGGAACTGGCCAAGGTCATCAAGCTGCAGATCACCGATGCAACTGAATTGAGCGCCCAATTGGCCATATGGCGGGATCGATTTCCCCAACACCCCGCATTACAATCCCTGCTCGCCGGATATCTGCAACAACAGGGCTTGAGCAGTGAAGATCATATCGCCATTCTGCTTCCCCGCAGCGGGCCCTATGCAAAAGTAGCGGCGGCCGTCAGAGATGGTTTCATGGCCGCCTGGTATCAGCAACCGGCGCCACAAAGACCCACCCTGCAGTTCTACGACAGCAGTGAACTGAAAGATACCCTGCATATCTATCAACAGGCCTTACTGCAAGGGGCGAAAATGATCGTCGGCCCCCTGAATAAGGATGCGGTCAGGATGTTACTCGGTCTGGAGCATCTGGATAACCCCATCTTGGCCCTGAACCAGGTTGATGATGCGGAACTCTATCACCCAAACCTGTTTCAGTTCGGCCTCGCTCCCGAAGACGAGGCACGCCAGGCCGCAGAGCGCGCTTGGCTGGAGGGCCACAGGACCGCACTTATCTTGACTCCCACAGGACGTTGGGGCGAGCGCATCGCCAGAAGCTTCCAGCAGCGTTGGTCAGATCTGGGCGGACAGGTGATGGAGCAACAGCATTACAATGCCAAAGAGAATGACTTCTCCTCCCCGATTCGCATGCTGCTCAACATTAATGAGAGTGAAGCAAGGAGCCATGCCCTGAAGAAACTCTTGGGGCGTCAATTGGAGACGCAATCCCGCGCACGCAAGGATGCTGACTTTATCTTTCTCGCCGCTCGTCCCCAGAAAGCCAGGCAACTAAGACCACAACTGAGATTCTTTCATGCCGGCAACCTGCCGATCCTATCCACTTCGCATATCTACACCGGGGTGAATCAGGCAGACCTAGACCGGGATCTGGGCAAAATCAGTTTTGTCGATACACCCTGGCTATTTGAAGAGGGCCAGGGTGGGCCACTGTCACGCAACAATCTGGAAAAGCTCATGCCCGGTGTCAAGGGGCGTTACGCCCGACTATTCGCCATGGGCATCGACAGCTACAATCTGTTGACTCAGCTGCAGGATTTACAGACTCAACCAGGCCGTACCTTCAGCGGTAAGAGTGGCAGTCTCTATCTGGATCAGAGCAACCGGCTACACAGACTGCTCGCCTGGGCGGACATGGAGAATGGATCGGCCAAGATCAGCGGTTACGCCCCGCGCATGGAGCGGCCTGGCAGCAGCGGACAGACCTTTGACACCCCTAGATCATCAGGCTACTTAGCACCCCCGACCGATGGGATGCCCCCGGTGACTGATCACACCCTACCCCCACCGGACAGTCGGCCATGATTGCCAATCACCTGGCATATGGACAAGAGGCGGAACAGCAGGCGCTCGACTTCCTGCAAAGCAAAGGGCTTAGGCTTCAGGAACGAAATTTTCGCTGCAAAACAGGTGAGATTGACCTGATAATGCGCGATGCCCAGACATTGGTTTTTGTTGAGGTACGTTTTCGCCAGTCAAACGATTATGGTCGCGCATTGGAAACAGTGACTGCAGGCAAACAGCGAAAACTACTCAACACCGCAAATCGATATCTTCAAATGAAGCATATTGATAGTGCCTGTCGTTTTGACGTTATTGCACTCAACGGTTCGGGATCAACACCTATCGAGTGGATAAAGAATGCGATTCAGATCGCCTGGTAGCCATATGATACGAAGCCAAGGTGCAGCGTGATGACCAATACACAGCGAATTCATATGCTCTTCAACCAGAGCATTCAGACCAAGATTGATGCCTTGCCACTTTTGACTCAGCCCATATGTGATGCTGCCGAATTGATATTCAACCGCCTGCTTGAAGGCAACAAGGTGCTCAGCTGCGGTAACGGGGGATCGGCGGGCGACGCTCAGCACTTCTCATCAGAGATGCTCAACCGCTACGAACGGGATCGACCGGGGCTGCCGGCTATTGCACTCACCACAGACAGTTCGACGGTCACCTCTATCGCAAACGATTTGGATTTCTCCACAATCTTCGCACGCCAGGTCGAGGCCCTCGGTCAGCCGAATGACCTACTGCTGGCAATTTCCACCAGCGGTAATTCGAGCAATGTCAATCGCGCCATAACATCAGCCCACGAGCGGGACATGAATATCGTAGCCCTGACCGGTCGTGACGGCGGCGAACTGGTGAAACTCCTGGCTCCAGCAGATGTCGAAATTCGCGTTCCATCGGATGTCACTGCACGAATTCAGGAGACCCACCTTTTGATTATTCACTGCCTCTGCGATCTCGTGGATCATCAGTTACTAGGAAGCTAATGTACTACAAATCATTTTTAAGGTTTTACTCTCTGAGGAAGGTCATGCAAAACAAAATCGCTTCACTGCTTGCCATCTGCATCACCATACTGATTCTGCAGGGCTGCACTGCAGCTGTTGTAGGGGGTGCGGCCGCCACCGCGGCGGTTGCCCATGACAGACGCACTACTGGCACCATTGTCGAGGACCAGAGCATCGAACTTAAGGTCTATGACTCGATGGCCAATGATGCGAGATTCAAACAACAGAGCAGTATACATGTCACCAGCTACAACTTGGTTGTACTACTGACCGGACAGGCGGCTGATCAAGCGCTACGCAGTAAGGCCGAACAGCTGGCATCCAGTATCGACCGGGTGCGCCGGGTCGTAAATGAAATTGAGATAGGCAGCACATCCACCCTGGTTGAGAACAGCCGTGATGTCGCCCTGACCACGGAGGTCAAGCTGAGGCTCGCAAAGGTCAGGATTCCCGATTTCGATCCACTCAGAGTGAAGGTGGTTACAGAACGAGGGACAGTATTTCTGCTGGGACTGATCACCAAACAGGAAGCGGATGCCGTTACCGATGTGGTTCGTCATATCAGTGGCGTACGTCGCGTTGTGCGTGTCTTCGAGTATATCTGATCCTTGAACACCCATCTCGATAGTGGCCTTATCAGGCAATTCAAGGCAATCGTCGGCGAAGAGAGTCTTTTTACCGATCCCGCTGACTGCCTGCCCTATGGGTATGACAACAGCCGTCTGCAGGCAACCCCTGAGGCAGTACTGTTTGCCCTGGAGCATGATCAGATCGTTGCCATAGCCCGGTTATGCCATCAACATCGGATACCTCTGGTCACAAGGGGTAAGGGAACCGGTACCACCGGTGCCACTGTTCCTCAGCAGAGCGGTATTGTTCTCTCCCTTGAACGCATGAACCGCATCCTCGAGTTCGATGTGGCGAACAGACTGGCACGGGTACAGCCAGGTGTGACCAACAAGCAGTTGCAGGATCATATTGGCGAAGAGGGCTTTTTCTGGCCACCGGACCCGTCCAGCGCAGCGGTCTGCACCATCGGTGGCAACCTGGCGTACAATTCAGCTGGTCCACGGGCAGTAAAATATGGCACACCTCGCGGCAACACCCTCGGTCTGAAGGCGGTTACCGGCAGTGGTGATTCGATGACTACCGGGGTAAGGACCACCAAGGGGGTTGTCGGCTACGATCTTACTCGACTGTTGATCGGCTCAGAAGGCACCCTGGCAATCATTACCGAGGCAACCCTCAAACTGACACCCAAACCTCAAACCAAGCGTACCCTTCAGGCCAGCTACAGAGATATTCACAGCGCAGCGAATGCCGTCTCTTCGATCATGCGCCAGCCGGTCATTCCTTGCGCACTGGAGTTTATGGATGGTGCCGCACTGGAAATGGTTAGAGGATTCTCCGATCTACGACTCGACAGCCGGGTTGGGGCCCTGTTAATGATAGAGGTCGACGGCTCGGAACACAGCATCAGGCAGGATACCGATGCATTGGCCCGTGCAGCACAGACGGAGGGTCTGCTGGAGATCCACACGGCCGAGACCCAGGAAGAGGTCGCGCGCCTTTGGAAAACACGCAAGGCCCTCTCCCCCGCCTTGAGAAATATCGCACCAAAGAAGATCAATGAAGATGTGGTGGTGCCTGTCTCGTGCATCCCAAAACTGATTGAATCCCTGCAAAATCTATCCCAGGAGAGCGGTATCACCATCGTTAATTTTGGACATGCAGGCAATGGAAATATCCATGTCAACCTACTGCTGGACCCTGATGATCCGAAGCAGCTTGAAGCCGGTGAATACTGCCTGAAATCACTTTTCAGTCTGGTATTGAGTTTGGGTGGAACCCTATCTGGAGAACATGGTATTGGGGTGGTGAAGCGGGAATATGTGGAACAGGAGATCGAGCCAGTATCGCTAAATCTGATGCGTGCAATAAAACGTCAGTTCGACCCACATCTGATCCTGAACCCTGGCATCGGATTTCCCGATACAGAGTCTTAAATGGGTAAAAAAAACACTCTCCGTAGAAACGGAGAGCGCTACCCAAAATGGAGGCATTACCCCCCTTTAAATCCTTAGCGGCCGGTACCCGGCAATCTTTGGCTCGAATGAGAATAAATTCTCTATGCCGATAGAGTAAGGTTTTGCAGCTAGCGTTGACAGTGAATAGTTCACACAGGAAGAGTGCGCTGTTTATCTGTAAAACAGCACATTGCGTTTCAGGGGGTTTTGCCTGGCAGGCGACTCAATAGCGTGCAGGCAGCTGCTTGTTGATGGTGAACTGATTGGAACTGGTCGTGATATAACCACCTTTGACCAGGTCCTTGAAGATACGACAGACCATTTCCCGCGATGCGCCAATCCGATTTGCCAGTTCCTGCTGAGTGACGTGACCCTCTATCACCAGCATGCCATCCCGCTCCGTCGCCAGGCTCATAAGGGTCTTGCTCAGCCGCCCATAGACATCCGAAAGGGCCAGACTCTTGACCTCATCGGTCAAGTTTCTCACCCTCTGCACCATATCCTTCAACAGATGAATGGCAATATCGGGATTGCTCTTTAACACCTGATGGAATGCCTGCTTGGACATAATAGCCATGGTTGATTTGACCATGGTCATGATTGAAGCTGATCGTTTGTAATCATCGATCAGCGAAAGTTCTCCGAAATACTCACCCTCTTCCTGATAGTTGATGATCGCCTCCTTGCCATTTTCATCATTCAGGTAAACCTTCACTCTGCCACTGAGGATGACATACAGTGAATCACTATTATCCCCTTCAGAAAGAATAATGGTGTTTCTTGGATAGGTCCTGCGAACCATCCGTTGTTCAATCACTGCCAGATCACTTGGCGCCATACCCTCGAAGATGGAGACGTTCTCAATCATAATCGTATTATATACTCTCTAAACACCTTATATGACTTTAACAGAAAAAATTCTACATACCAGGTCGAAATCGATGTTAGCAGTTCAAAAACTGGTGATGACGGTCTCACCAATCCAGAGAATGCCGAATGAATAGAGAGACCGTTCTTCGTTCAACCTTGTTTGGCATGTTCATTGGTCTGATTGGAATTGTGATCAGCTTCACGCCAGGTAGTGCTTCCTGGGAGGAGAGCATAGGTCTCAGTCTGTTGTTTGAAATGCGTGGACAGCGCCCGCCTCCAGAGCAGATCGCGATTATCTCAATCAATGGCCAGACGGCAGAACAGCTCGGGTTGGGTGAGGAGATTCCAGAGTGGCCCCGATCACTCCATGCCAAGTTGATCGATCGCTTGACCCAAGCAGGTGTGGCGGTAATCGCATACGATATCTTCTTTAAGAAGTCACGCCAACCCGGCCCCGATCAGACCATGGCAAGGGCCATACAGCGTGCCGGAAACGTCCTGCTCGTCGCCTATCTGGAGCAGCAACGGCTGACGGAAGAGCAGGCTAATGTAGATATCGAAAGATTGCTACCACCGACAGAAACACTTGTCGATGCAGCGGTGGGTATTGCCCCTTTCGTATTGCCTAAGATCCCGGTCAGGGTGAGCCGTTTTTGGACATTCACAGGTGAAAACAGGTTGATCTCCCTGCCGGCCGCTGCACTACAGCTGTTAGTTGACCCTGATGGCAGGCTGCTGAATGGTCTACTGCAATCCATAGGTGAGTCATCCAATCTAGTCAACGACAAGCAGACCCATGCGCGCATTGTGAGTCGCATACGCGACGACAGCTCCCTTCAAGCACGCCTCCTGGAGGCCTTCTCTGCCGGCCAAGCGTCACAACAAACCACGCTTCAGCGACAACGCTTCAACGCACTACTGAAACTCTATACAGGTGATGCACACCCCTATTTAAATTTTTACGGCCCTCCAGGAAGCATACCCACAATACCGATACATCATGCCCTTCAAGCCGCACCGGAAGAGCTTGCCAATCTCAAAGGCAAGGTTGTCTTCGTCGGATATGCGGGCACCTACCAGCCAAGACAGAAGGACGGCTTCTATACGGTTTTCTCACAACCCAACGGCCTCGACCTGAGTGGTGTTGAGATTGCAGCCACAGCGTTCGCCAATCTACTGACATCAGAGACACTCTCGATACTGGACGATTTCTATATGGCGCTGCTTCTACTCATCTACGGTTTGGGTATAACCCTGCTGTTCCGTTGGCTGCCGGGGATACGCGGCATCCTCGCGGGACTGCTCGTTTCCTCGGCCTATTTCATTCTTGTTTACAATCTTTTCAACCAGTTGCATGTTTGGCTTCCCTTGTTTGTTCCGCTTGTAGTACAAACCACGCTGGCGCTGATCCTGGGCCAAACCTTGCACTATCGTCAAATGCGCAGCAGTCGAGAGCGGCTGCGGGAGCTGTTTGGTTACTATCTCCCTGGAGATGTCATCGATAACCTTGCCCAACAAAAAAGGGAACCTATGACGGATACCAGTTCCGCCTTCGGTGTATGCTTGGCAACCGACGCGCAAGGCTACACGAAATTTGCGGAAAACATGGATCCGGTGGATCTGCAAGCCTACCTCAACCGCTACTATGAAGTCCTGTTTAAACCGGTGCGAACCAGAAATGGTGTGGTTTCAGACGTGGTCGGTGATGCGATGTTTGCGATCTGGCCATCCACCGAACCCGATATCTCCCTGCACCAGCAGGCTTGCGAAGCGGCATTGGCTATCAATCGTTCCCTGCAACAGTCTCAACTGGAACCAAAACTCTTCACCCGCATAGGTCTACATGCCGGCGAATTGGTCATGAGCCATGTTGGTGCCATCGACCATTTCGAATACCGGGCTGTAGGCGATATGGTGAACACTACATCACGTATCGAAAATCTCAATAAACAACTGGGAACCGCAATCCTCGCCTCAAACGTGGCAGTGGAAGGACTTATGGGTATTGCGACGCGTGAGGTGGGGGAATTCGCTGTTGCCGGTAAACAGCAATCCGTCACAATCTACGAGATCTCCGCCATGAGTGTGGATGTCACACCCCAGCTACGCCAGTTGCATGAGGATTTTGCCAAAGCCCTTGCGGAATGGATATACGGTGATCGGGAGACAGCATACCAACAATTCAAGCTTATCCTGAAAGATCACCCCAATGATGGACCCACGCAGTACTATGTGAATCAGTTCCGGGAACGCAGGAGATCACGGCAAAATCTGGTTTGAGCGCCCCACGCAATTTACGAATCCATGCGCTGCTAAGACACGTATAAAACTCAATGCAAGCGCTCTCCCATTTGCCTATTGAAGGATCTTGTCGATATATTATTGGTTTGACGCCCCTGCTTGAAATCGCGATTATTGCCAATTCCAGCCGGACCAAAGACAGAATCGCTTTTCCTGCCAAAGGTAACTGCCACGTTTCCATAACCCGCGACAGAAAGAATGTTGGCCGCCATGACACCCTGGCGATAAGATGAGGCAACGAGACTCAAAGCGCAGCTTCTGTTCAATCCACGTTCAATTAACAGTTCATCAACACAAAGCAGAAAGGCATTGTTTGACTGACTTCTATAGGCCTTCATGTATTCACACCACTCATCCATATCAACGTCGGCATAGGGAATATGCGCATCAGCCATCTCCAGGGAGCCTAACAACAGGACTTCCACACTACTGCGCACATCGATACACAATGAATTGTTACGCGTCTCCCACATGATTTTGACCTCTATCTCGTTAGAGAAACCTGTTTCCGGGAACCTGATACTCCACGCATACCCTCCTCTATCTCGCGCCATGCCCGGTCAATACAACCGGTATGGTTTGCATAAGAATGAGGATATCCAGCCACAGACTGCTTCGACGAATGTAAGTCAGGTCGTAGTAAAGTTTGTTGGCGGCATCTTCGACCGTCTCACCATAGGGATATCGCACCTGGGCCCAACCAGTGATACCTGGCTTCACCTGATGCCTGAGTGCATACCCATTGATCTGTTTTTGAAAACCCGAAACAAACTCCGGCCTCTCCGGTCTCGGACCGACCAGACTCATCTCGCCTTTCAGGACATTCAACAGTTGCGGTAGCTCGTCAATACGTGTACTGCGTATGACCCGACCAATGCAGGTTACACGTGAATCATTCACGCTTGCCATCTGAGGCCCTGACTTCTCTGCATCGACCCGCATGCTCCTGAATTTCAATACATAGAATTCCCGGCCTTTGTAACCAACGCGAAGCTGTCGGTAGAAGACAGGATCACGCCCATATGTGCTCAACCAGATCAGGGCCATGATGGTGAGCATGACTGGACTCGCGAGCACAAGGATCAAAAGACTCATGATGATATCAAACTGTCTTTTACCGAATATCCTGTGTGCCGCTGTTTTACCAAGAACCAATTTGTTGAAATCAAGATAATCCCTGATCGAAGCGACAGGATGGATAACACCTAGCGAATCGGTCGTATCGATTTGATCCAGTTGGTAATCAGTATTGAAGTCACTGGAAGTAGACTGGTAATCTCTGCTCATAGCCACGATCCTCGTTCCGAATATTCTGTTATTGATCTCATTCACAGCCCTTGCCAACTGCATGGATCTACCACTTCCAGGCTTATTACCAATCAGCTGTGTTTAGGATCCTATGGGTAATATGATTTCAGATAGTGACTGCTTGTAAGTATCGAATGAAGCACTTGAGATTTGTGACTTTTTCACTTGTCACATCGATAGGTTCTCACATCAGTCAGGAGACAGCTTTGGAGTAAGCTAGAGGTTCTTTATCGTTGTTTGCTATTGCGCCCAGTCGACTTCTCTCACTGGACACCCGCTTCGAGTGTGGATGATTGCCGATACCCTAAATGCAACATGGCTTTTTCAGATATATCCTCGGCGATACTGAACAGGGATGTTAACTCATCGATAGAATCGATACTGATGTGCGAATCCACCTGATTACCGAATACCGGTGTGAATTCAACATCGATATCCGGCACCTGGTTCCAGGAGAGGACTGCCCTCAGTTTGGGTTGAACGCCATGCCGAATAGCCTGCCTATAGCGTTCGGCCTCGAAACTACAGGAGACGAGATGATAGGACGGGAGCGATCGCTTTACACCCTCCTCGATCGCGTCACACACTTTGAAGTGGTTCAGCCCTACCGCCTGCAGACCATGAGTGTCGCCCCAATCGACATAAAACCTGACATACTCTAGCGAGCCATGGCGACGCAACACCCCGCTGTAGCCATCCAGCTGACGGATACTGACCACTGCCATCAAGCGTGATGCATTGGGATTGAATACCGCACAAAGCAACTCTTCCCAGTGGGTTACGTTTGAATATCTTCTTGCGATCCGCAAAACCTCGCTCGGCGCAAGTTTACCGGCAAAGAGGTGCGCCAAAAGAATGTTTCTTGTCAATACCAATTCATTGAGACTGTTTTCTTCGTACTCTTCTGTCACTAGGTGATCCATCAGCAGGTCCTCGATGCAACGCGTTAAACCCTCTCAGTTAAACTATTCACCTCTCAGACCGGATCCCATATGACATGACACCATCCAAGGTGTGACTTTTTCACTTGACACTTACCACACCCAGCCCCGTCAACAGTCGAAAACATTCCCACCATGACCATGGTGCTCAACATGCGTCCCGATATGTCACTCGGCCAATGGCTCTTGGTCACCCTCACTGCTGGCATCGGCGGCAGCCTACTCTCGATTGGATCGGCAGCCGGAGTCGCCCTCATGGGCTAGGCACAGGGAAGATACACCTTCTTTTCTCACCTCCGCTGGACCCCCGTAATCGCCCTCGGCTTCATCGCCAGTATCCTGCTCCACCTCTGGTTGAACACCAGCCTATTTTGATGGATCATTATTATTTTAGCCCTCAATCCGTATAAATAATTCTTTATTTTTCAGTAGGTTAAACAACTGTCACAACCTCCTTCCCATGGCTGAGCATAAAAGGTAATCAGAAGATTTTAAGCCATCATTAGCAAAGCCCTGGGGTGGAAATCAGTCCATGCCAACACTCCATTGTTTCTGGAAATCGGATTTTCCCGTGTTATAGTTGGCTGCAATTTTTTACCCATAACCTAGTCCGGTGAGACTAAAAGAGCCTCGTTACAGGCCAACCGGACAGCACAATATAATTAATTAGATAAGGGAGAAGCATATGTCCAAAAAGCATCCTGTGGTCGCCG
>NATW01000098.1 GCA_003094555.1 gamma proteobacterium symbiont of Ctena orbiculata | reverse complement strand
CCCCCTCCCGGGGGCGCTTTTTTTATGGTTCTGCGAACAATGTCGCTTGTTTAGTGGGGTATGACTGGTCTATCCTTTAGTGCATGCGTATTGTTGTTCTGCTGCTTACTCTCTTAATGGCGATGCCACTGTTGGCCAGGGATGTCTACAAATACATCTCTGAAGACGGTGAGGTCATCTATTCCGAGCGTTATCATCCCGACGCAGAACGCATAACGGTCTCCGATAGCAAGAAGACCGCGGCACTTCCACCGGATGAGCAGAGCGAAGAGGCCCGAGCGGCGGCCGGGGAATACGCCACCTTCTCGATCGTTAAGCCAAGCGATAATGAAACCATCCGTAACGAGGAAGGTACGGTGCCTGTCGGTATTTCCCTCGAGCCCGGTCTTGCAGAGGGGCATGTGATCCACCTCTTCGTGGATGGCACCAAGCTCGATTCCGATATCAAGCAGACGCAACTTATACTGCAGCAATTGAATCGGGGTACCCACTCGCTGCAGGCGAAGATCATCAATAGTGAGGGGGAATCCCTCAAAGAGTCCAATAGTATCACCTTTCATCTGCGCCAGCCTGCGGTTAATTAAACCGTTCCTTCAGATTTTTTTTGAGCGGCCAGCGGCCAGCGGCCAGGCGGTAGGCTTGGGCATGGTTCTCATCCTCAAGGCAAAATCTTCTCAGAATGGCCTGCTTACGCCATTGCACTATAATGGTGCAATGGCTGTTTGATCGATGTCCGCCGGGAGAGGATCAGGGCTATGCCCATTGGGTTTAATCCAACTTGAGTTGGGCACAGGTTAACGCTTTCAACGCCTGACAGGGATTACTGCCTTGGAATTTCAATCGTTTATCAGGTTTTAGCCGGTTCCGTGAACAGTGTGAGGATTATATGGATGGAGAGGGATGCATTGGCCCGTAAATTGCACAGGTTAGGCCATGAATTCTGATCAAGCTGTAACTGGTATGGAGAGGCGGGTGCTCGATAATCTGAGTACCGCAATCCTGCTGTTTGATAGGGAGTTCAGACTGCAATATATCAACTCATCTGCGGAGATGATGTTTGGTGTCAGCGCACGCAAGGTGGTAGGCATTCCAGCCAGCGAACTGATTACCTGCAGTGGCAGCGTAGTGCATGAAAACCTGGAAAGGTCTTTGGAGACCGGGCAGCCATTCACTGAACGTGAACATCAATTGGTAGTGGATGAAGATCATGAAATAACCATTGATTGCACGGTCATTCCGATACGGGCTGATCAATATGTGAATGAATTCCTGGTCGAGATTCAACAGGTCGACAGGCAGTTAAGGATTTCCCGTGAAGAACAGATCCTTTCGAGGAATCAGGCAAGCCGGGCACTGGTGAGAGGCCTTGCACATGAGATCAAGAATCCCCTGGGTGGTCTCAGGGGTGCGGCCCAGCTACTGGAAAGGGAGCTTCCCGATGTGGCCTTGACGGAATATACCCAGATCATCATAGAAGAGGCCGACCGGCTGCAAAACCTGGTGGACCGGATGGTGGGACCCAACAAGATCCCGGTATTGAAATGGATCAATATTCACCAGGTTCTAGAACGCGTATGCAGTCTGGTGCAGGCGGAGACAGGTCCGGGTTTGGCTATCAACAGAGACTACGATCCAAGCATTCCTGATCTAAAAGGGGACCTGGACCAGTTGATTCAGGCCTTCCTCAATATCATGAGGAATGGCGTAAACGCAGCTGGAGCGAGGGGAGTCCTGGGGATAGACACCAGAGTCCTGCGTCAATTCACCATAGGAAACATTCGCCATCGTCTGGTGGTATCGGTGGAGATATCGGACAACGGGCCGGGTATACCGGTTGACCTTCAAGAGCGGGTCTTTTTTCCGCTGGTTTCGGGCAGTGACGGCATGGGCTTGGGTCTCTCAATTTCTCAAACCCTGATCAACCGGCATCAGGGATTAATCGAATTCACGAGTAAACCGGGACATACCGTGTTTAGAGTATTACTTCCGCTGGAGCAGGTAGATGGATAGAACATGCCGAGTCTGGGTCATCGATGATGATCGCTCGATTCGATGGGTGCTGCAGAAGACCCTGGAACAAGCTGATATGGATGTCACCTGTTTTGATAGTGCGGATCGGGTGCTGAACCATCTGGACAAGGAACAGCCGGATGTTGTGGTTTCGGACATACGCATGCCGGGAATGGATGGACTGGAACTCCTTGAGTTGCTTCATACACGCTATCCGGAGATGCCGGTTATCATCATGACCGCCCATTCCGATCTTGAGAGTGCGGTATCCGCCTACCACGGCGGTGCATTTGAGTATCTGCCCAAACCCTTTGATGTGGATGAAGCCGTTCAACAAATTAGACGGGCCTGCCGGCAATTAACGGCAGTGGATGACAAGCCAAAACTGGATAATCTGGATATGGAGAAGGTTATCATTGGTGAAGCACCTGCCATGCAGGAGGTGTTTCGTGCCATCGGTCGCCTGGCCAGATCAAATATCACTGTCCTGATCAACGGTGAATCGGGTACCGGAAAGGAGTTGGTGGCCCATGCCCTGCACCGTCACAGTACCCGTGCGGCTGGTCCATTTATCGCCTTGAACATGGCCGCCATACCCAAAGACCTGATGGAGTCGGAGTTGTTCGGTCATGAACGGGGCGCCTTTACCGGCGCCCAGACGCGCCGTGTCGGCCGATTCGAACAGGCCGATGGCGGTACCCTGTTTCTGGATGAGATCGGCGATATGCCGGCGGAATTGCAGACCCGCTTACTGCGGGTGCTGGCCGATGGGGAGTTCTATCGGGTGGGTGGCCACGAACCGGTCAAAGTCGATGTGCGGATCATTGCCGCGACCCATCAACACCTGGAGGGATTGGTCAAGTCGGGCTCCTTCAGGGAGGATCTGTTTCATCGATTGAATGTCATACGTATCCAGATTCCGGCACTGCGTCAACGGCGGGAGGATATCCCGCTGTTGTTGAAACACTTTCTCAAAAGCGCTGCGGAAGAACTGGCGGTGGAGTCTAAGGTGCTGTTACCCGAGACGGATGCCTACCTGAGCCAGTTGGAGTGGCCTGGCAATGTTCGCCAACTGGAAAATACAGCCCGATGGTTGACCGTCATGGCCTCTGGACAAGAGATTCATGTGGACGATCTACCGAGTGAATTGAGAGAGAGCAGTGAGGCGCAACCCGGTTACCATGAGGACTGGCGTCAACAACTACGCGAGTGGGGAAGAAAAAGGCTCCAGGAGGGCGGCGAAGGCTTGCTCAACGAGGCTGGGCCGGACTTCGAGACCGCAATGATCGAAATAGCCCTGGAGCATACCGCGGGCAGACGCCAGGATGCAGCGCGGCTACTTGGTTGGGGACGCAATACCTTGACGCGAAAGATCAAGGAGCTTGGATTGGAGCGACATTAATCAGCTATTAACTTGTTTGCCTAACCCGTGCACGAGGTTATGATTCAAACCTCATTGGGGGCTGCCACTGAATCAGCTTGGCGGCCTTCGTTGGTAAGGTTCTATTCCAGGTAACAGTTATGGATTCCAGTTCAATCGAGCTGCCGGGCAGCGAGGTCGAGTCAATCGCCCTTGATAACGATACCCTAACGATACGTTTTTCCCGTGCCATCATCATCAAGACCATGAGCGGTTC
>NATW01000097.1 GCA_003094555.1 gamma proteobacterium symbiont of Ctena orbiculata | reverse complement strand
CTTTTTTAAACCTGGGAAAGACCAGATATGAGGAGAAGATAGAACTTCAAAAATATCCTGCAAACTTAGCTCCTCTTGCATTGAAGCAGATTAAAAGGTCGAAAGATATTATGGATATAAGAGTAAATAATGGCTTATGGTATAAATCAAAAATACAAGAAAACAAGATAGTAACGAAAATTAACGAATTTAATGCAACTAAACCAGCTTATTTACGATATCCTTTAATGATTTCAGACCCAATTAAAAGAAATACGTTAATAGTGAACGGTAAGAGATATGGATTGACCGTATCATATCCGAAGTCATTAAATATGCTCAAAGAAATACAAGAGTATATTGTTAACAATGATACATATGCAGGTGCAGAACAGATATCACAACAAATTATTACTTTGCCAACTCAAATGTATATAAAAAATGAGGATAGAAAAAGTATAAATAAACTCATATATAATTCTCAGCATTCATAAAATAATATATAATTACATAGCTAGATAAATCTTCGTAACTAAAATAATTAAATTTAAAAAAAAGATCAATGAATATAATTAAAAATATTTTAGTTACAGATGGAAACAGCAGAGCGGCGCTTGCGGTTACAAGGTCATTGGGTTCTAAAGGGTACAAGGTTTTTGTGGCTGATAGTGCGGAGACATCACTGGCATCAAATTCAAAATATTGTTCGCAAGCTGTTGTTTATCCAGACCCTGTCAACAATCTTAATGAATTTTGCTCATCAATAAAAAAAATTGTCAATGAGTTCAATATAGATCTTATCATTCCAGTCACTGATGTTTGTGTTTTTCCAATTTCAAAATTATTTAAGGACAATGAGATAAACTGCATCACACCTATAGCAAGTGATGAGACTGTCAGTCTGGCCGCTAATAAAAGTAAACTTATAAAAGTGGCTGAAGAATTAGGTATAAATGTACCTAATTCTCAAATAATTGAATCAAAAAATGATATCTCAATTGACTACGCTGATATTACTTATCCAATTGTTATTAAACCCTCCCGCTCAAGAGTAATGATTGATGGTAAATGGCATTTCACCAGTGTTACTTACGCAAAAACAGAAGAAGAATTAGCTACAATTTTAAACAACACGCATCAAGAAATTTATCCAATAATTTTACAAGAGAGGGTGCTTGGCAATGGTGTTGGTGCATTTTACTGTTACAAACACGGTAAGTGCATTGCTAAATTTGCTCATAAGAGAATTCGAGAAAAACCACCTTCTGGCGGTGTGAGTGTGCTAAGAGAGAGTGTAGAAATTGACCCACTGATAGACAAGCACAGTCAATTACTGTTAAGTCATTTAAATTGGCATGGTGTGGCAATGGTAGAATATAAAAAAGATGTAAATAGGGGCATACCATACTTCATGGAAATCAATGGAAGATTCTGGGGTTCTTTACAACTTGCTATAGATGCAGGTGTTGATTTTCCTGATCATCTAGTCAGTATTTCGAAGAATATAGAAATATCAGATGCTCAAACGTATAAAGTTGGCATAAAAACACGCTGGCTGTGGGGTGATATAGACTTATTGTTAATGCTGCTCTTCAAGAGCGGAAATCAACTTAACCTTCCAAAGGACTATGGTCCCAAATGGAGGGTGATAATAAATATACTAAATCCATTTGGAAAAAATATGTTTTATGAGGTTCTAAGATTGAGCGATTTAAAACCCTGGCTATTTGAAAGTAAACAATGGATAAAAAGTTTAAAAAAGTAACATTAAGTTGCGCGACTGTTTTTCATCAAAAAGGTATAGCATCTTTAAATACAATATTGGATAACTCACCTTCAATCCCTTCTGTATCGTAAACAGAGATAGCAAAAAAATAGCTTCCGGAAGAGGGAACACCAATCCGATACTCATCAATACCGGCTTCCTGTAAATCAACTAACATTTTCAGATTGTCCCTATCAGTACCGTAGTAAACCTTATAACCGGCAATATTGGATGAGATCAGATAGCTACCATCTTCCCTGGTCTTGGGTGGTATCCAGATAAGGTCCGTGTATGCGGTATACGTATCAGGAGTCTGAATATCACTGCTAACATTGCTACTACCACCACCTCCACCGCATCCCTGAAGTGCAAAAAAAACAATAAAAATGATGATTGATAAAATATGTTTGTGATACATAAGACTCTCCAATGAATCTATAGAGACATTGTTATCACATAAGTTGTTCCAGGTTTAGTGAATAAATCCTGTTTAGTGAAAGATTACCACCACACTGTACAAAATATATACAGTAAAGAGCTGTGAAGTATTATCATAAAATAAGAATATAACGATAAGCTAAGCATCTAATCAGGACCCTCTACTTGTTATGTTAATATCTTATTGCTTAAACTCAAGCCGTTTAGTATGACAATAAAAAAACTGTAAACAGATTATAGAGTTAACTTCTGATTCTTCACTCTGTCATTTTTTGTGTAACAGTGCTTCTGAGACAATTCAGTCTATCTTCATCCAGTATTGGCCTGTCATCTCTATCCGTAATAAAAAATATATCTTCCACTTGTGCGCCGAGAGTGGTTATTTTTGAATGCTTCAATCTGATTTTGCATTCTGCGAATGCCCGTCCAACATTGGATAAAAGTCCAGGACGATCCAATGTTACCAAGCGCATGACTGTTCTTTTCAGTTTTGGTTCCTGTGTAAAGTAGATAGAGGTTTTATGGTCGAAATGTTTATTTTTTCTAGGAATACGCCGACTCACCTTGAAAGGTTGGGTGCCTTCCAGGGAAAGGCCATCAGAGAGGGTTGTGATTATCTCATCGCTGCGACGCCCGATTTCAACAGGGCTGCCATCCTGCTCAAGCACCAAGTAAGAATTTAAAGAAAACCCATCAGTGGTACTCATTACCCTGGCATTGACAATAGACAGAGCGAGTTGATCGAGCATAGTGGTCGTGACCGCAAAAAGATTGTCTCTATCCAAGCAGTAAATGAGTACTTCGCTACCACCACGTTTTTCTGTCTGACGCATCTGAATCAGTGGTAAATCACTATTTGGTGTTTCTATTATTGCTTTAGTGTGACGTTTTATCGCATTTGGCGAATGTGTAAGAAAGTACTCCTTGGTGAAAGTCGTCCATAGATTACTGATATCTTCACTGGAGATGTTTTGCTGCAAAAGTTGATGTAGAGCTGCGGTTTGCTTTTCCCGTATCAAATCATCCTGTGCAAGTGGATTATCGAGTCCCCTTAAAAGCGCACGTCGCGTTGCATTGAACAGATCCCGCAATAGTGAGTCTTTCCAAGAGTTCCAAGCTGCGGGGTTTGTTGCTCTGCTATCGGCAAATGTAAGCAGGTAGAGATAGGTTAATCGATTGATGTCGCCGACTAGTGAAGCAAAACTCTGTACAACCTCGGGATCGGTGATGTCCTTGCGTTGCGCAGTCATCGACATAACCAAGTGATGCCGCACAAGCCAAGCTACCAAGTGGCTGTCATATTCACTTAATTGATGTAATCGACAAAAATCGTAGGCGTCTATGGCGCCAAGTTCTGAGTGATTGCCGCCTCGCCCCTTGGCAATGTCGTGAAATAGTGCAGCGAGATAAATTATCTCTTCCTTTGGGAGGGTATTCATAAGCTGTGTGCAGACAGGGTGTTCATCTGCATACTTTTTTGTTGTCAAGCGGCGTAGATTTCTCACTACCATGAGTGTGTGCTCATCCACGGTATAGACGTGAAAAAGATCGTATTGCATCCGACCGACTATATTTTCGAAGATAGGAATGTAGACAGCTAGTACACCATAGATATTCATGCGTCGCAGAGCACTGGTGATACCAACCGGTTGACGTAATATCTCCATAAACAGGCTTTTAGCACGTATGTCCTGGCGGAACTTTTCGTCTATTAAATAGGTATGATTGCGTATTAAACGAATAGTACTGGCTCTGACTCCCCTCAATTCAGGGTTTTCCTGCATAACCAGAAAAAGTTCCAATAGTGCGGTAGGGTAATTCTTAAATATATTTTCATGAGTGACTTCAAGAAAGTAGCCGCGTTTTTGAAAACGTTTATTTATTTTAATCGGGTCTCCCAACTCATTCTTGAAAAGTATATCCTCCTGAAAATGTTGTAGTAACATTTCATTCAGTCGGCTCAACTCCATCACTGTGCGATAGTAATCACGCATAAAAAACTCGACTGCCATGTTGGCGTGATCTGCGTCATAGCCCAGATATGATGCGAGTGTGCGTTGGTGGTCGAAAAGCAAACGATCATCGTGACGACCGGTTAGCAGATGAAGTGCGAATCGAACCCGCCACAGATGCTCCTGACCCTCGATCAAAGTATGGTATTCAGCTTCCGTGAGAAAGGCATGTTCAACCAAATCGTGCAGGTTGTCGATTTTAAAATGGCGTTTGGCCACCCAACCTATCATATGGATGTCCCTCAATCCGCCGGGACTCTCTTTGATGTTGGGCTCCAGATTACTGATAGTGTCGTCCTGTTTTGCGTGGCGAATACGTTGCTCATTCCATTTCGCCTCGAAGAAATCGTGGCTGTTCCACATCCGCTCAGGCCCGGTAGCCTCCAACATTGCAGTGAATAGTTGGGTCGAACCCACAAGACTTCGGGATTCGATCAGGTTGGTCATTACGGTGATATCCTGATCACCCTCCCGCACACAGTCGTCGATTGTGCGAACGCTATGGCCGACATCGAGGCCAATGTCCCAAAGCAGCGTAAGAAACTCTGTCAGGGAGTCCTTGAAAGATTCAAACTGATCTTCGTGGTCGAGTAGGATCAGCAGATCAATGTCCGAAGCTGGGTGTAACTCACCGCGACCATAGCCTCCAACGGCCACCAGGCAGGCATCGATAGAGGTATCCAGATAGCGATTCCAAGCGCGTATCAGGATCTCATCGATCATTAGGGCGCGTTCCGCAACTAGCTTGCTGATGGGGGTTTGGCCGGTGGAGAAGCGTTGCTTAGCGCCTTCCGTATAGTGTTTCAGAATGACCTTGCAGGGTTGAATGGGGGAGCCATCCTCTGCGAACGCCTGATTCAGAGCCGAAAAATCTATCATTATATAACCAGCTCAATCCCAGCTATGGGACTTTGCCGTGCTCTTCATCCCGTAAGGTGAGTACTTCAAATCCATTATCCTTTACCAGTATGGTGTGTTCAAATTGTGCCGAAAGACTGCGATCCTTGGTTACCACTGTCCAACCATCTGGTTTAAGTTTCACCTGTTGTTTGCCTGCATTCACCATAGGTTCAATGGTAAAGCACATCCCCGGTTGTAGTTCTATACCCGTACCGGGTTGCCCATAGTGGAGAACTTGGGGATCCTCATGAAATTCCCGCCCGATGCCATGCCCGCAATATTCACGCACAATGGAGTAATTGTAACTCTCCACATGGGTCTGAATGGCATGACCGATATCTCCAAGGCGGCGTCCGGGTTTGACTTGATTAATCCCGATCCAAAGCGCCTGCTGTGTTACCTCAATCAACCGTTTGGCCAACACTGACGGTTGACCGATACAGAACATTTTACTGGTATCCCCATGAAATCCATCTTTTATGACGGTGATGTCTATATTGACGATATCGCCCTTTTTAAGTCTCTTTTCTCCGGGTATGCCGTGACAGACCACCTGATTTACCGAGGTACAGATCGATCTGGGAAAACCCCGGTAATTGAGCGGTGCGGGGATGGCATCCTGCTCATTGACGATGTAATCGTGACAGATTCGATCCAGTTCCAGGGTGGTTACGCCGGGCTGGACATGGGGGGCGATCATGTCTAAGACCTCCGCTGCCAGTTTTCCGGCAACGCGCATCTTAGCAGTCTCTTCGGTGGTTTTTATTGTGATACCCATTTGAAAATGTTTAAGAATCCGGGGAAATAAAGGGGCTAGGGGGGTGCGGCGTGTTTGTCGCAACAAGCAGGTTATGGTATAAAACGCCCCGCCGAATCGCAAACGCTTCGGCAGACTAAATCCGCTGCTTTATTAAGGTATTGACAGCGGCAAACCACACACACATATCGACACATGGGCCTGGGTGCCACGGGATGTCGCGATTATAAGTAGTAATTACTTATAAATCAGTGTCTTATGGTTGGACCATGGGATATGTGGAGGTATAACCCGATACAATCAGGAGTCACTCATGAGTGAAGTATCAATGCGCCAAATGCTTGAGGCTGGCGTGCATTTCGGGCATCAGACCCGTTATTGGAACCCAAAAATGGGTTCTTACATCTTTGGTCATCGCAATAAGATTCATATCGTCAATCTTGAAAAGACCATGCCTCTGTTCAAGGATGCGATGAATTTCGTCGGTTCCCTCTCCGCTAACGGCGGTAAAGTTCTCTTTGTAGGTACCAAGCGTGCGGCACAGAATGTGATGCGCGAAGAGGCTGATCGTTGCGGCATGCCCTTTGTTAACCATCGTTGGTTGGGCGGCATGCTGACCAACTTCAAAACCATCAAGCAGTCCATCAAACGCCTGAAAGAGCTGGAGGCGATGTTTGAAGACGGCAGTGTGGAGCAACGCTTCAACAAGAAGGAAGCGCTGGGCCTGAGCCGGGAGCTGGAAAAGCTGGAGCGGAGCTTGGGTGGAATAAAGAACATGAACGGCCTACCTGACGCACTTTTCATCGTCGATGTGGGCCATGAGAAGAATGCTGTTGCCGAGGCTCGCAAACTCGGTATCCCCGTGATTGGCGTGGTTGATACCAACAACGATCCAGATGGTATCGACTATGTGATTCCAGGCAACGATGATGCGATTCGTGCCATTCAGCTCTATGTACAGGGGGCTTCTGCAGCCATTCTCGAGGGCCGTGCAAGTGCCGCAACCATGGCTGGCGGCAACGGTACCGAAGAGTTCGTTGAGGTATCGGAAAGCGGTTCCTGAAGCATTGATTACGAAACGATATAGCGGTTGTTGACCAAATATGCCGCTATCCGCGAGTAAGAATTTTTTAAGCTTATAATTTAAGGTAGACAGACTATGGCGATTACAGCCTCTCTGGTTAAGGAGCTGCGCGAGCGTACAGGCGCAGGCATGATGGAATGTAAAAAGGCACTGGTTGAGACAAATGGCGACATTGACGCCGCCATTGAGCAGATGCGCAAGTCCGGCCAGGCCAAAGCGGCCAAAAAGGCTGGGCGCATCGCCGCTGAAGGTGTGATTGTCATCAGCTTCAGCGAAGATTGCGGTCAAGCTGCGATGGTTGAGGTTAACAGCGAAACCGATTTTGTCGCAAAAGATGACAATTTCACCTCTTTCGCAAAGGCGGTTGCCGAGCGGGTATTGGTGGGTGCAGTGGATGATGTCGCCGCACTGATGGAGTTACCACTGCACGAGGGCGAGGAGACTACTGTCGATCAAGCCCGAGAAGCGCTGGTATCGAAGCTCGGAGAGAATATGAATGTGCGTCGATTCTCCCGTATCCAAGCCAGCAGCGGTAAGCTGTCGAGCTATCAACATGGAGCACGCATAGGTGTCGTGGTGGAACTCGACGGAGGAGACGAGGATCTGGGCAAGGATCTGGCAATGCACATTGCAGCCACCAATCCGATCTGTCTCTCTGCGGATCAGATGCCCAAGGATCTGCTCGACAAGGAGCGTGAAATCGTCACCGCTCAGGCAAAGGAGAGTGGCAAGCCGGATGAGATCGTTGCCAAAATGGTGGATGGCCGGATGCGCAAGTACCTGGCTGAGAACACTTTGCTTGGTCAGGCCTTTGTCAAAGATCCGGACACCACGGTGGAAAAACTGCTGAAGAGCAAGGCTGCCACAATCGTTCAATATGCCCGCTTCGAGGTTGGTGAAGGCATCGAGAAGAAGCAGGAAAACTTTGCTGAAGAGGTTATGGCACAGGCGAAAATGTAACCTGGATAATAGATGACTGATCTGATTTGCCAACGCATTCTACTTAAACTCAGTGGTGAAGCCCTCATGGGAGGAGGGGATTTCGGTATTGACCCGGCTGTCATGCAACGGGTTGCCGATGAGATCAAGGATCTGGTGAATGCAGGCATTCAGATAGGATTGGTGATCGGTGGCGGAAATATTTTTCGCGGCGCGGGTCTGGCCCAGGGGGGCTTTGACAGGGTACGAGGTGATCACATTGGCATGTTGGCAACGGTCATGAATTCGCTGGCGATGCAGGATGCGCTGTCACGGACCGGTGTCGATGCTGTGGTATTTTCGGCGCTACAGATGCCCGATGTCTGTGAGACCTTCACTGCCCGGGATGCGCGACGCGCGCTGCAAGACGGTAAGGTGGCTATCCTCTCCGCTGGTACCGGCAACCCCTATTTCACCACCGATTCGGCTGCCAGTCTCCGCGCGGTGGAGATTCAAGCCGATTTGATGATCAAAGCGACAAAGGTCAATGGCGTCTATTCGGCTGATCCGGTAAAGGATTCACAAGCTGAGTTTTATCCCCAATTGACTTATGATCGTGCAATAGCGGAAAACCTGCAGGTGATGGATGCAACCGCGATCGTGCTCTGCCGGGACAATGAGATGCCGCTACGCATCATGAATATCAATGATCCCGGAGCCCTTATGCGCTTGATGCAGGGCGAGGAGATTGGTTCACTAGTGGTAAAGGGTGGCTGACATGATAGACGACATTAAGAAAGATGCTAAAACCCGTATGGGCAAGAGTGTTGAGTCACTGGTGCATGAATTGGCCAAAGTGCGTACCGGTAGGGCTCATCCCAGTCTGTTGGATCACATTCGGGTTGACTACTACGGTTCGGAGGTGCCAATCAGCCAGGTCGCCAATATCAATGTGGAGGATGCACGTACATTGACCGTGGTCCCTTGGGAAAAGCCCATGGTGGCAGTGGTCGAGAAGGCGATTCTTACTTCCGATCTGGGTCTCAATCCCATGAGCGCCGGTACCGTCATCCGCGTTCCCATGCCACCGCTGACTGAAGAGCGGCGCAAAGACCTGATTCGGGTTGTGCGGCATGAGGCGGAAGGGGCTAAAGTCGCGGTTCGGAATATCCGGCGTGATGCCAATCATGATCTCAAGGACCTGGTTAAGGAGAAAATGATTTCCGAAGATGACGAGCATCGTGGTCAGGATGTCATCCAGGAACTGACTGACCAGCATATTAAACAGGTTGAGGAACTGTTGGCAGAGAAAGAGAAGGACCTCATGGAAATCTAATCTGTGGCCGTATACAGCATCACGCCGGTTGCAACTCTCTATTGAGGACTCTAGGGCCTGTTAACACTAATCCGATAGGCCCTGTTGTGCCTGAAAAAGCGCCAATCAAGGCGCGAGGAGCGAGGTTTGGTAGTTCCAAATGAGCGACGAGCAACACCGAGTGGCGCTTTTTCAGGCGCACCCCAAGGGCACTTCCTTCGGGGCGCAACCCGGAGGGCTGGGGCTGTTTTTCCCCCCAGCGGCGTTATCATTCGCTCATGTAGCGCTGCTACACTACGCTCATTCTGCCTTGCTGGACGAAAAAAAAGCCCCAGCAGAGCCTATCGGATTAGTGTTAACAGGCCCTAGGTTAATGACTAACGGCAAGACAAAGGAATCCGTACCTGTCGAAAATCGATTGCCGAAGCATATCGCGATCATCATGGACGGTAACGGTCGTTGGGCGAAAAAGCGTGGTCTTCCCCGTTATGCCGGTCATCCGGCAGGTGTGGAGGCCGTTCGCGGGGTGGTCGAGGTCTGTGTCGAACGACAGATTCAAGTATTGACTCTGTTTGCGTTCAGCAGTGAGAACTGGCAACGGCCTCAAAAGGAAGTCAATCTTATCATGGACCTGTTTTTAAGGTCGCTGAAGAAAGAGGTTCGGCGCCTGGACCGCAACCATGTCAAACTCAAGGTGATCGGTGATTGCAGCGCCTTCCCCGGCAATCTCCGGGAACAGATTGCCGAGGCTGAAAACCGCACCGCATCCAATCAGGGTTTGTTGTTACAAGTGGCTGCCAACTACGGTGGACGTTGGGACATTACACAGGCCGCAAAACACCTGGCTGAACGGGTGCAGCAAGGTGAATTATCACCGGATCAGATTGATGAGGAGCTACTATCCCGGAACCTCTGCTTCACCGATGTACCTGAACCGGATCTGTTTATCCGCACTGGTGGTGAGCAACGGATCAGCAACTTTCTTTTGTGGCAGTGTGCCTATACTGAACTCTACTTTACCGACCTGCTTTGGCCGGATTTCAACCGCAAGGCCCTGGAAGATGCGTTGCATGACTTTTCACGTCGACAACGACGCTTTGGTCGCACCGGTGAGCAGGTACGGGATCAGACCGCAGAGGCCTCATAAGGCTGACGATATGGAGCATAGATGCAATGATGGCGGTCGTATCCATACAGGGCAAAAGAGACGGCATGCAGCCTGCAAGCCGCTGACGGGTAAGATGTCCAATACTCATCCATGTTGAAACAGCGCGTCATCACTGCCCTCATCCTGGCACCTTTGGTTGTCGCGGCGGTATTGTTGCTGCCTAATGGTTACCTGGCATTGATTGCCGCTTTAGTGATCACAGTCGGCAGTATGGAGTGGGCCAGGCTGAGTGGTATTGAAACCACCTCGCTGCAGATTGGCTACTCATTTTCATTATTGATCTGCCTGCTAGCGCTCTACTTTCTAGTGCCGCCTGGCTGGGTGCCAGGGATTATGCTGCTCTCTGTGGCCTGGTGGTTACTCGCGCTTCTACGCCTGGTTCGCTATCGTGCCGACCAGCCACAATCCGACAGCGTGCCACTTCGGGCAGTCGAGGGTTTTATCGTGCTCCTGCCTGCCTGGCTTGCACTGGTCTCGATACATCGGATTCCGACCACCGGTCCCGGGCTCCTGCTGTTTGTGCTGATCCTGATCTGGAGTGCGGATATCGGCGCCTATTTTGCGGGGCATCGTTGGGGAAAGCACAAACTTGCTCCTCAAGTGAGTCCGGGAAAGACCCGCGAGGGTGTGTATGGCGCCATGGCCTGCGCCTTGCTTTGCGCCATTGGTCTGGGCATTTGGTTGGGTAGTGATGTAACTCAAACCCTATTGATTGTCATGCTCTGTCTGGCCACCGTGCTCGCATCTGTTATTGGAGATCTGTTTGAAAGCCTGATTAAACGCCAACGGGGTGTCAAGGATAGTGGGCAACTGCTACCCGGACATGGCGGTATGCTGGATCGAATCGACAGCCTTACCGCGGCCGCACCGCTTTTTCTGTTTGGTTTGATCCTGCTGGGAGAAGCGCAATGAAGGGTCTTACCGTACTTGGATCCACCGGCTCAATCGGTGTAAGCACCCTGGATGTGGTGGCGAGGCATCCTGACAAATACCGTGTCATCGCCCTGACTGCGAACCGGGATGTGGAGACCATGCTGGTTCAGTGTGAACGCTTCAAGCCAACTATCGCGGTGATGGCGGATCCGGATGCCGCGAATCTGCTGGCGAAAGGATTGAACCAGAGAGGAGTGGCAACAGAGGTCTTATCCGGCTTGAGAGGGCTGGAGATCGCAGCCGCCATTCCCGATGCTGAAATAGTGATGGCGGCTATCGTCGGTGCGGCCGGATTGTTACCCGCGCTGGCGGCAGTTCGGGCCGGTAAGCGCTTGCTATTGGCAAATAAAGAGGCACTGGTGGTCGCGGGCAGTCTGTTTATGGCCGAAGTGGCTGTCCATGGTGCTGAGATCCTGCCTATCGACAGCGAACATAATGCGGTTTTTCAATGCCTGCCACCCGGTGGTGGCGAAGGTTTGACCAGAGGTGGGGTAAAACGCATCCTGTTGACTGCCTCAGGCGGGCCTTTTCGCACCACGCCACTTGCGCAGTTGGCGGATGTCACACCGGCACAGGCATGCGCCCATCCGAACTGGGACATGGGACGGAAAATCTCAGTCGATTCCGCAACTATGATGAACAAGGGTTTGGAGGTCATCGAGGCACACTGGCTGTTCGAGGCCAAGGCTGAAGAGATCGAGGTGGTACTGCATCCGCAAAGCATTATCCACTCCATGGTGGAGTATGTGGATGGCTCGGTGCTGGCTCAGCTCGGCAATCCGGATATGCGCACGCCGATTGCCCACGCCCTGGCCTGGCCCCAGCGAATCGATTCCGGCGTCGCGAGCCTCGATCTTTTCCAGGTTGCCCGGCTCGACTTCGATCAACCTGATCTGCAGCGATACCCCTGCCTAAAACTTGCCTATCAGGCGATTCAGGCGGGTGGCACGGCAAGTGTTATCCTGAATGCAGCGAATGAGGTGGCCGTGGAGGCGTTCTTGTCAGAGCGGCTTGCCTTCACCGAAATCGCCTGGGTGGTGGATGAGACCTTACAACGGTTGGTGGTGGAAAAGGTCGAAGATCTCAATAGCCTGCTCTCAATCGATAGGGAGGGACGGGCCATTGCGGAACAAGTCGTGCAAAATAGGGTCTTAAGCAGCGGTATGGGTTAGGGCTCGTTAACACTATAAAACTCCAATGGACTCACTACTTTTCACAATAGTTTCATTCATCGTCGCCCTGGCAATTCTGATTGCGGTGCATGAGTTCGGTCATTTCTGGGTCGCGCGTAAACTGGGTGTCAAGGTGTTACGTTTCTCGATTGGCTTCGGCCGAGCCCTGTGGCGACGCACTGCTGATGCAGATGGCACCGAATATGTAATTGCCGCCATACCCCTGGGTGGTTACGTAAAGATGCTGGACGAACGCGAAGCGCCGGTAGAACCGGAGGAACAGCACCGCGCATTCAATCGCCAGTCTTTGGGCGTTCGCAGCGCCATCGTTGTTGCGGGTCCACTGTTTAATTTCCTGTTTGCCATCTTTGCCTTCTGGCTGATCTTCGTCACCGGTGATACCGGTCTCAAACCGCTAGTGGGTGAGGTGGAGAGCGGCTCTATCGCGGAACAGGCGGGATTTGCCCAAGGTGATGAGATACTCGCGGTAGCCGACCAGTCCACCCCGACCTGGGAGAGTGTGGTCTATGCGATGCTGTCAGAATCCCTCGACGGCACCAATCTCCATATCCGGGTGCGTGGTCAGACGGGAGTGGAGCATATCCATCAACTCCCTGGACTGGGCCTCTCCGAGTTGGCTGAGGATGGCATGTTGTTGCAGAATCTCGGTCTCTCCCCCGATCGACCCACCCTGCCACCTGTTATCGATGCGGTGCTGGATGGAGAGCCCGCTGACTTGGCTGGCCTGAAACCGGGGGATCGTATCGTCACTGTTGACGGTATCGAAGTGATGGATTGGAGTGATTGGGTCGAATATGTGCGTAAGCGACCTGGCCAAGCCCTAGAACTGGAGATCGATCGCAATGGCGATTATATCGCAATCCGCATCACCCCGTTGTCGATTGAGGGCGATGGGGAGAGCTATGGTCGAATCGGTGCAAGTGTGGCTGTACCCGATGATCTGATGGATGATTACAGGGCTGTGGTCAAATATGGGCCGATCGATGCAGTCGGACAATCCATCTACAAGACATGGGACCTATCCCTGCTGATGTTGCGTATGCTGGGTAAGATGATTGTCGGCGAGGTTTCGGTTAAAAATCTCAGTGGCCCGATATCTATTGCTGATACTGCAGGAAAATCAGCCAGTTACGGCTTCAGTTATTTTTTGAAATTTCTTGCGGTGGTGAGCATCAGTCTGGGTGTGCTGAATCTGCTGCCGATACCCGTTCTGGATGGCGGGCACCTGTTTTTCTTCCTCATTGAAGGGATCAAGGGTGGGCCCCTATCGGATCGCTTCCTTGAACAAGGCCAAAAAATCGGATTATTAATCCTATTGGCGATTATGAGTCTGGCCTTCTATATCGATATAAACCGGTATCTGGGGTAGAGACATCGCTGTTGTCACAGAGTATGGGCCGTGAACGTCGCAGAAGGCTATCGGTATCCTGATCTCTGAAGATCACTTATACTAACGCGCTGTTTCGCAACCGAAATCGTTCGGAATGTGAACCGTCCAGTACGGATAATTTGAAAAAACACTGTTGTAGTTATTGATAATGCCTCTAATTTCCCGGATTTTAATCCTTGTTGTTCTGCTTGGTGGACAGCTGCTGACCCAGCAGGCTGCCGCCTTTGTGGTGGAAGATATACGGGTGGAAGGTCTGCAGCGGATCTCGGCCGGGACAGTGTTCAATTACTTGCCCATCAAGACCGGGGATGTGGTCGACGCGGGCAACACTTCGCACATTATCCGCACCCTCTACAAAACAGGCTTTTTCAAGGATATAAGGCTCGAAAGCGACGTCAATGTCCTGATCGTATTCGTCCGTGAACGTCCCGCCATTGCGGAGATAAATATCTCTGGCAACAAGGAGCTGGATACCGAGCCATTGATGGCCGGGTTAAAGGACATCGGCCTGGCGGAGGGGCGGGTCTTTAAGCGGGCATTATTGGAGAAGGTGGAGCAGGAGCTCAACCGTCAATACTTCGCCCGGGGCAAATATGGCATCAAGATCCAATCCACCGTTACCCCGCTGGAGAGAAACCGTGTCGGCCTGGATATCGAGATTTCCGAGGGCCTGACCGCCAGGATCAAGCACATCAATATTATTGGCAACCAGGCCTATGAGGATGATCTGCTGCTGGATGAGTTTGCCCTGGGTGTACCCTCCTGGTATGCCATCTTCTCCAGCCGGGACAAATATTCCAAACAAGTGCTTTCCGGCGATCTGGAGACACTGCGTTCATTCTATCTCGACCGGGGTTACATCGATTTCAAGATCGAGTCTACCCAGGTATCCATTACACCGGATAAGAAGGATATCTACATTACCGTGGTTGTGGACGAGGGCGATGTCTTCACCTTAAACGATATCAAGCTGGCCGGGGATCTGGAAATTCCCCCGGAAGAACTATTCCCCCTGATCCACCTTAAACGGGGAGCGGTCTTTTCGCGCAAAAAACTGACCGCAAGCGCAGATAGGTTGAACAGTCACTATTCCGATGTGGGATACGCATTCGCCAACGTCAACACCATTCCGGACATCGATCGTGAAAACAAGCAAGTGGGGATCACCTTCTTCGTCGATCCGGGTAAGCGGGTGTATGTCCGCTACATCAATATATCGGGTAATACCAACACCCGCGATGAGGTGCTGCGCAGAGAGTTGAGGCAGATGGAATCCGCCTGGTTTTCCGGTGAAAAGACCCGCCTCTCCCGGGAACGGCTACAGCGTTTGGGCTTTTTCAGTGATGTGAACATGGAGACCCCGGCGGTACCCGGCTCAACGGATCAGTTGGACGTTAACCTGGCGGTGACCGAGGCCGCGTCCGGGCAGTTCAGTGCCGGTGTGGGATTTACCCAGACCCAGGGTGTGATCTTCAATGCCAGTATCAGTGAAAACAACTTCCTCGGCACAGGGAATAGATTCAGTGCCGGCTTCGATACCAGTGACGCGACCAAAAAGCTCTCCCTCTCCTATACCAATCCCTACTACACCATCGATGGTGTGAGTCAGGGTTACGAGCTGAGTTATCGGAAGACCGATTTCTCCGAACTCAATATCTCCAGCTATTCCACCGATGTGGGACGTCTTGGGGTCCACTACGGTATACCCTTGACCGAATACGATCGGCTTAGATTCAGTCTGGCCTATGAGCGTACGACCTTCTTCCTTGGTTCCTCCCCTTCTGATGAAATCGAGGAGTTCATCGATACCAATGGCGATGAGTTTGACGATTTCGAAATCGTGGGTAGCTGGATTCACGATACCAGGGATCGCGCCATATTCCCCAATCGCGGTGGCCGGCAGGTATTCAGCGTCGAGGCCAATACCCCCGGCAGTGACCTGCAGTATTACCGTGTTAAATATTCAAATGCCCACTATTTCCAACTCACCAACTCGCTGACCCTGAAGCTGAATGGGGAGTTGGCATATGGAGACGGGTATGGGGAAGATGACGAGTTGCCCTTTTTCCGCAACTTCTACGCCGGCGGCATTGGTTCGGTAAGGGGTTTCGAGGAGAATACCCTGGGGCCACAGGACTCCCAGGATGATGCTTTGGGAGCAAATGCTAGAATCGTGGGTCAGATGGAGTTACTCTTTCCCGCCTTTGGCGATGATTTCAAGGATACGGTGCGTGCCGGTTTCTTTGTCGATGCGGGCAACGTATTTGATCTGGCAGGGGGTGAGAAGATCGAGTGGGACCTGTTTAGGGCTTCCACCGGTCTGATGTTATCCTGGTTCTCACCGGTGGGTGCCCTCTCATTTAGCTGGGGGTATCCGATCAAAGAGGAAGAGGGTGATGATATAAAGAACCTTCAATTCAGGATTGGTGGTGGTTTTTAATCAGTTTGGGAGTGAATGGGTGAATTCGCTAAGACAAATTTTAATTGTTATTACCTTAGGATTGTTCGTGACCTTCAGTGTATCTGCTGAGGAGTATCGTATTGGCTTTGTGAACGCCACAAAAGTCTTCGAGGAGTCACCGCAATACAAAACGGCCAGGGAGAGGTTGCAAACTGAGTTTTCCCGTCGGGAGAAGGATCTGCTTGCCTCCCAGAAACAGCTCAAGCAGCTTGAAGAGAAGCTGCAGCGGGATGGTTCGGTGATGAGTGAGTCTGAGGTCAAGAGGCTGGAACGGGATATTCTCAGTCGAAGCCGTAAGTTAAAGAACGCCCAGACCGAGTTTCGCGAGGATCTCAATCTGCGCCAGAATGAGGAGTTCAAGAAACTTCGTCAGCAGGTGCGTGAAGTGATCCGGGAAGTGGGCAAGAGTGAGAACATAGACCTTATCGTTTCAGATGGTGTCGTCTACTTTAGCAAAAAGATCGACATTTCCGATAAGGTGCTGGAAAAGTTACGTCAGCTGAAAGCGGAATAAGGTGGTATCAAGATCATCTGGATCCAGTCTCGGTGACCTGGCAGATGCTGTTGGGGCGAAACTGCTAGGTGATCAGAAAACGACGATTACCGGGGTTGGGACGCTACAGGGCGCAAAACCGGGAGAGATCAGTTTTCTCAGTAATCCCGCCTATCGTCGCTACCTTTCCACGACCCAGGCATCGGCGGTGATCCTTTATGAAAAGGATGCTGCTGATTGCCCGGTTTCCGCATTGGTCTCCGACAATCCCTATCTAGCCTATGCCAAGGTGGCTGAAAAACTGTTTCCCCATGAAACCTTTACGCCCGGTGTCGATGTAACCGCGGTCGTAGCTGGATCTTCTTCGATTGACAGCGGTGCCTGGATTGGACCCTGTAGTGTGATCGGGGAGGGGGTGAGGATCGAATCGGGAGTCTATATTGGCCCTGGCTGCGTGGTCGAGGACAATTGCAGGATTGGCGCCGATACCCGCTTGGTGGCGAATGTGACCCTGTGCCATGACACCCGCTTGGGAGAACGTTGCCTGATCCACCCAGGCGCTGTGCTGGGTGCGGATGGCTTCGGCCTGGCCAATGATGAGGGGGATTGGCTCAAAGTGCCGCAGCTTGGTCGGGTGTGGGTTGGGGACGATGTGGAGATTGGTGCCAATACCACCATCGACCGAGGTGCGTTGGAGGATACGATTCTGCATGATGGGGTCAAGCTGGATAATCTTATTCAGATTGCCCATAACGTGGAAATTGGCAGGAGTACGGCGATGGCCGGTTGCTCAGCGGTGGCTGGCTCAACCAAGATCGGCAGTCACTGCACCATCGGTGGTCAGACAGGCCTGGTGGGGCATTTAACGATAGGTGATAATGTGCATTTTTCAGCGGCCACCCTTGTTACCCGCTCATTCAGAGAGGCGGGATACTACAGTGGTAACCTTCCGGCTATGGAAAATGGCGCATGGAAAAGAGTGGTTGCAAGACTCCGAAATCTGGAGTCGATGGCAAAACGGATGAAATTCCTTAAGAAAAAACATCTAGACGACCTGTAGAGAGCCGTTGAGATGAATGGCATGAGAAACTGGAGGGCGGTTTGATCGCAATGGATATCAATAAGGTGCTGAGCTTGCTGCCGCACCGCTATCCTTTTCTGCTTATCGATCGGGTGCTTGAGTATGAGAAGGATACACGGCTCTTGGCATTGAAAAATGTCACCTACAACGAACCCTTTTTCAACGGCCACTTTCCCATTCAACCGGTAATGCCGGGCGTACTGATCGTCGAAGCGATGGCACAGGCAACCGGCCTGTTGGCAATGGAGTCCAATCCGGAAACAGTCAATGAGACGACCATCTATCTTTTCGTCGGTATCGATAAGGCCCGATTCAAGCATCAGGTAGAGCCTGGTGATCAACTCATCATCGAAGTCAATCAGAACAAGATGAAACGTGGTATCGGCTTTTTCGCCTGCACCGCAAAGGTCGGGGACAAAACCGTGGCCACCGCGGATATCATGTGTACGGCACGGGAGATAGGCAACTGATAGATCCACGCGCAGTTATCGATCCGGATGCTGAGCTTGATGAAGGGGTCAGCGTTGGTCCCTTCACGATCATCGGCGCCGGGGTCAAGATCGCCGCCGGGACTGAAATCGGTCCTCATGTAGTGATCAAGGGACCGACCCAGATAGGCCGGGACAACCGGATCTACCAGTTTGCCTCGGTAGGGGAAGATCCCCAGGATATGAAATATGCCGGTGAGCCTACCACCCTGGAGATCGGTGATCGCAATGTGATCCGTGAATTTGCCACCCTGCATCGCGGCACCGTACAGGACCGGGGTGTGACAAGGATCGGCAATGACAATCTGCTGATGGCCTATATCCATGTGGCCCATGATTGTGTACTGGAGGACCATATCATTCTGGCCAATGCGGCCTCCCTGGGCGGGCATGTGCAGATTGGGCGTCACGCTATCCTGGGGGGGTTCACGAAAGTGCATCAATTCTGTCGGGTGGGGGCACACAGTTTTTCCGGGATGGGATCGGCAATCAGCATGGATCTGCCGCCCTACGTCATGGCCTCGGGGCAACCGGCCAAACCCCATGGTATCAACCGGGAGGGATTGAGCCGCCGGGGATTCAACATTGACGCCATCCAACAGATCAAACGAGCCTATAAACTGATCTATCTCTCCAAGAAACGCCTGGAAGAGGCCAGGGAAGGGATCGATGCAATGCTGAGGGATACCCCTGAACTTGAGATCCTGGCCGATTTCCTCAAACATAAGGGTCGAGGTATTTTACGTTAGCCTTGGGTATTTCTATTTCCGTCTATGCAACAGAGACAAGCAAAGAGACCCCCAAGGATCGGCATCCTGGCGAATGAGGTGTCGGGTGATCAGTTGGCAGCGGCATTGATCGAAGCCTTGCACGCCAAGGATGCGGATATCGAGTTCGAGGGTATGACAGGGCCGTTGATGGAGGCGGCAGGTTGCCGTTCTCTTGCCAAGATGGATCCGGTGATGGGGTTTGCCGAGGTCATCGGTCATCTGCCTGGACTGCTACGCACACGTAAAAACCTGCTGGCCTACTTTCTCGCCAATCCCCCCGATCTCGTGTTAGGGGTCGATGCCCCCGATTTCAACCTGGCACTGGAGACTAAGCTCAAAGCGGCCGGTGTAACAACAGCGCATTTTGTCAGTCCCACGGTTTGGGCTTGGCGGCAGGGCCGGGTGAAGAAGCTGCAAAGGGCGGTTGACCTGATGCTCTGTATCTTTGACTTCGAGGTCGATTTTCTGATTCGACACAAGGTGCCTGCAGTCTATGTGGGGCATCCACTGGCGGACCAGATTCCCCTGGAGCCGTCAGAACCCGCAGCGAACAGGGATGGGTTGGGCCTGGTGAGGGAAAGGCCTGTTGTCGCCCTATTGCCAGGAAGCCGGATGAGTGAAGTGAGCAGGCTTGGCCCGGTGTTCCTGCAAACAGCGTTGTGGCTGCAACTGCAAATGCCGGATCTGCAGTTTGTCGCGCCGATGGTGAATCAGAAGCTCAAACTGCTTTTTCAGGAACTGATTGAAGCGACTGCGCCTGAATTGCAGGTAACGCTGCTCAATGGTAGACCCAGAGATGCGATTCGTGCAGCAGATGTGGTGCTGACGGCATCGGGTACGGCTACCCTTGAAACCCTGTTACTGAAGCGTCCCATGGTGGTGGCCTATCGACTTTCACCGCTCACGGTTTGGTTGATTCGCCGCTTTAAGTTATTGAAAACTCCCCATGTGGCATTGGCGAATCTGCTTGCCGATCAACCCTACGCCCCTGAATTCATCCAGGAGGCGTGCAAACCGGGCGCCCTGGGTAGGGCGGTGCTGGCGTTTCTCGAAGACGCGACAAAGCGTGCGCAGATTACCCGCGCCTATATGGAAATCCACAGAAATCTGCGCCGTGATGCCGCCCAGGCTGCCGCCGATGCAGTCCTGGATTTGCTGGCTGAAAATTAGAGCCTGGCATTCCGGCGGTCACTCATTATTTGATTAGACAGAGGGTGATTTTTTTGCTCTTATTGGCAATGCGGAAAATATACTCACATATCATTTACCTGCGGCAGGGATACCTTTAGTTAGCGATGGCTGTACTTCTCCATGATCTTATATACGAATCGGCCAGCCGCACTCCGTCACAAACGGCCCTCAAGTACAAATCAACCTCTCTGACCTATGCTGAACTTGCACAACAGGTCGATCACATATCCCGGGCTCTGATCGATATCGGAATCGATAAACAGGACCGTGTCGCAATCTATCTGCCAAAATGCCTGGAGGATGTGGTCTCTATTTTCGCCACGGCTGCGGCGGGTGCCGTATTCGTGCCAATCAATCCGGCCCTCAAGGCCCATCAGGTTTCGCATATTCTGCTGGACTGCGATGCCAAGGTCCTGATTACCACCCAGGGAAAATGCCGTTCGCTGAAAACCGCCCTTGGGTATTGCGTCGGTCTACAAAGCGTGGTTTTGATTGATGGGGTAGACAGCGAGGTGGAGGGAATGCATGCCCAGCGTTTGATCGCCTGGGATGAGTTGATCGCGAATCCTGTCGCCCCTCGCGGACATCGGGTGATCGATACGGATATGGTCTCGCTCATCTATACATCGGGCAGCACTGGTGATCCGAAGGGTGTAATCCTTTCCCATAGGAACATGGTGAATGGCGCGAAAAGTGTCGCCCAATATTTGAAAAACAGCTCGTCTGACAGGATCCTTGCAGTACTTCCCCTCAGCTTCGACTATGGCATGAGCCAGTTGACCACCGCATTTCTGGTCGGCGCTACTGTCGTATTGATCAACTACCTGTTGCCTATGGAAGTGCTCAACACTCTTGTCCAGGAGCAGATCACCGGCTTGGCCGCGGTACCACCATTATGGAATCTGCTGGTCGAGCTGCCCTGGCCCGGCGAAGTTGCATCCCATCTGCGCTATATCACCAGTTCCGGTGGCGTGGTGCCGGTAGAGACCACGGAGCTGCTGCGCCAGGTACTGCCCAACACCGAGATTTATCTCATGTATGGGCTTACGGAGGCGTTTCGATCGACCTACCTGGCGCCGGATCAGGTCAAGAAAAGACCCACCTCCATTGGCAAGGCGATTCCGAATGCCGAGGTACTGGTGTTACGCAGCGACGGAAGCCTCTGTGGCGTGGATGAACCCGGTGAGTTGGTTCATCGTGGATCGCTGGTCTCAATGGGTTACTGGAACGATGTGGAGGCGACAAATCAGCGATTCAGACCAATCCCCAATCGCATTGATGCCATACCAGGCAATGAGTTGGCAGTCTGGTCGGGGGACATCGTGAAGATGGACAGCGAAGGCTATCTCTATTTCATGCGCAGAGATGATGATTTGATCAAAACAATGGGTTATCGGGTCAGCCCAAACGAGATCGAAGAGATATTCTACCGTTCGGGCCTGGTATCCGAGGTGATTGCATTGGGTATTCCTCACACCACGATAGGCCAGTCGATCGTGCTTGTAGCTACGCTTAAAAGCGGTATCGAAGTGACGGAAAAGCAGTTGCTGGATAATTGTAAACAGCGATTGGCAAGCTATATGATGCCGGCTGAAGTGATTTTTCGTACCAGTTTGCCAACCAATCCCAATGGCAAGGTTGATAGAAAACAGCTTAGGCTGGAGGTATTGGAGTCGATTTCAGAATGAGCTGAACTCCCTATCGATCTCCGTCTGTTTGACAAATAAAACTCATGCCCTTGGTTATATGATTTGATGTGTTGCCACTCTGATTGGGGTGATGGCACGGGTGTGTAACGCTGATTTTAGGTGAGTATGAGCATGGCAAAAGCACTTACCCTGGTTGCAGGTGTCGATGAGGTGGGAAGGGGCCCCCTGGCAGGACCGGTTGTCGCGGCAGCCGTGATACTCGATCCTGAGCGACCCATCGAGGGATTGGCCGATTCCAAGAAGTTGAGTGAAAAGCGCCGGGAACAGCTCTCCCAGCTGATCAAGGAGCAGGCCCATAGCTGGTGTCTGGGACGGGCGGAAGTGGAAGAGATTGATCGGATCAATATCCTGCAGGCGAGCCTGTTGGCCATGCAGCGGGCGGTGGAGGGTCTACCCTGCATGCCCGTTCTGGCCATGGTGGATGGCAAGCATGCCCCGCAACTGGCATGCAGGGTGGATACGATTATCGGTGGGGACGACCTTGTGGAAGCGATCAGCGCAGCCTCGATAATCGCCAAGGTGGCGCGGGATCAGGAGATGGTCGACTTGGATGGCCGCTATCCCGGTTACGGTCTTGCGCGCCATAAGGGCTATCCAACCAGGCAGCACCTGGAGGGTCTGCGCTCTCTGGGCGTCACTCCGATTCACCGGCGCTCATTCGCACCGGTAAAACGGTTGCTATCAGGCTCATGACCTGAGACCGATTCGGGGTAGAATAGGCAGCCATGGAACTCCCCTTTGTTCATCTTCGCGTGCACTCCGAATACTCCCTGGTAGATGGTCTGGTGCGTGTCAAACCCCTGGTCAAACAAGTGGCTGAGTCAGGCATGCCCGCAGTGGCCTTGACCGACCAGTCGAACCTCTTCGCCCTGGTACGTTTCTATCAGGCCGCCCTGGCCGCCGGGGTCAAGCCCATCGCCGGTGTCGACGCCTGGATTCGCAACCCGGAGGATATCAACACACCTTTTCGCCTGGTGTTGTTGGTGCAGAACCAGGTTGGCTACAACAATCTGACCCGTCTGGTCTCGCGTAGCTACCGGGAGGGTCAACACCTGGGCCGCCCACTCATGGACGCGGCATGGCTGAGTGGCAATACGGATGGACTGATTGCCCTCTCCGCCGGTCGACAAGGGGATGTGGGACGGGCCTTGCTGGCCGGTAACCAAGCTGAAGCGGAACGGCTGCTCAACCGTTGGCTGGAGTTGTTCGGTGACCGCTACTATCTGGAACTGCATCGTACCGGGCGCACCGAGGAGGAGCGCTGTCTGCATGAGAGTGTGGCCCTGGCGGCGGATTATGGCGTGCCCGTGGTGGCCACCAATGATGTGCATTTCCTGCAAGCGGATGACTTCGACGCCCACGAAGTGCGGGTCTGCATCCATGAAGGGCGAACCATCGACGATCCAAGGCGGCCCAGAAACTACAGTGAGCAGCAATACCTGCGTACCCCGCAAGAGATGGTGGAGCTGTTTGCCGACATCCCCGAGGCACTGCAGAATACCCTTGAGATCGCCAAGCGCTGCACCATCGAACTGACCCTGGGTAAAAACTTTCTCCCCGATTTTCCCATCCCCGAGGGGATGACCATCGCTGAGTTTCTCGCCGCCGAATCCCGTAAGGGCCTGGGGTGGCGGCTGGCTCGCATCTTCGATAAGCAATCGTCCGACTTTGCCGAGCAGAGAAAGGTCTATGACGAACGCCTGCAGGTTGAGCTGGACGTTATCAATAGCATGGGATTTCCCGGCTACTTCCTCATCGTCGCCGACTTCATTCAGTGGGCGAAGGATAACGATATCCCGGTTGGTCCCGGGCGTGGTTCGGGGGCAGGTTCCCTGGTCGCTTATGCCCTAAAGATCACCGACCTCGATCCCATCGAACACGAGCTGCTGTTCGAGCGCTTTCTCAATCCGGAGCGTGTCTCCATGCCGGATTTCGACGTGGATTTCTGTATGGACAAACGCGACCAGGTGATCGATTACGTCGCCCAACGCTATGGGCGCGATTCGGTATCCCAGATCATCACCTACGGTTCCATGGCGGCCAAGGCGGTAGTGCGTGATGTGGGCCGGGTATTGGGCCATCCCTATGGTTTCACCGACCGGGTGGCAAAGATGATCCCATTCGAGATCGGCATGACCCTCGACAAAGCCCTGGCCGAAAGCGACGACCTGAAGCAGGCCTATGCCACGGACGAGGAGGTGAGCGAGCTTATCGGTATGGCGAAAAAGCTGGAGGGTTGTGCCAGGAATGCAGGCAAACACGCCGGCGGTGTGGTCATCTCCCCCGGACTGCTGACCGATTTCACCCCCCTCTATTGTGAAGCCAACGGGGAGGGGCTGGTCACCCAGTTCGACAAGGACGATGTGGAAAAGGTCGGCCTGGTGAAGTTCGACTTTCTCGGTCTTCGCACCCTGACCATCGTCGACTGGGCGCTCAAGACAGTGAATGGAGAGCGGGTAAGTAAAGGCGAGGAGCCGATCGACATCAATGCCATACCCATGGATGACGAGGCCTCCTTCAAACTCCTCAAGAGTGCCGAAACCACTGCGGTGTTCCAGTTGGAATCCCGTGGCATGAAGGAGTTGATCAAAAAACTCCAACCCGACTGTTTCGAAGACATCACCGCCCTGGTCGCCCTGTTCCGCCCCGGCCCCCTGCAGTCAGGGATGGTGGATGACTTCATCAACCGTAAACATGGCCGGGCCAAGGTGTTATACCCGCACCCGGATCTAGAGCCGATCCTTAAGCCCACCTACGGCGTGATCCTCTACCAGGAGCAGGTGATGCAGATCGCCCAGGTATTGGCGGGCTACTCCCTCGGTGGTGCCGACCTGTTGCGACGGGCCATGGGTAAGAAGAAACCGGAGGAGATGGCAAAGCAGGGGGAGATCTTTCGCCAGGGCGCCGTGGAGCGGGGGGTGGAGGAAGAGACCGCCACCTACATCTTCGACCTGATGGAGAAGTTTGCCGGCTACGGCTTCAACAAATCCCACTCCGCCGCCTATGCCCTGGTCTCCTACCAGACCATGTGGTTGAAGGCCCACTATCCCGCCGCCTTCATGGCTGCCGTCTGTTCAGCCGACATGGACAATACCGACAAGGTGGTGCCGTTGATCGAGGAGTGTCGCCGTATGTGCCTCAAGGTCGAGGCCCCCCAGGTCAACCTCTCGGAGTATAAGTTCACCGCCACTGACAATAACAGCGTCGTGTACGGCCTCGGCGCCATCAAGGGGGTGGGTGAATCCGCCATCGAGTCGGTGATCGATGAGCGCAACAGCCATGGTGCTTACCAGGATATCTTTGAATTCTGTCGTCGTATCGATCAGCGCAAGGTCAACCGGCGGGTGACCGAGTCACTGATCCGCGCCGGTGCGCTCGACGGCTTGGGCGCCAATCGGGCCACCCTGATGATGCAGTTGCCACTGGCTTTAAAGCTTGCCGAACAGCACCATGCAATGCAGGCGGTGGGTCAGAACGATCTTTTCGGCATGGGCGATCCACAGCCACAGGAGGCCAGTCACGCCCAGGTGATCCCCAAGGATGTGGATGAATGGGAGGAGGAGCAGCGCCTGCTGGGGGAAAAGGAGACCCTCGGTCTCTATCTCACCGGTCATCCCATCGACCGCTATGCCGAGGAATTGAGCAATATCAGCAGCAGCCGCATCGGTGATCTCAGCCTTGACGGTACCCCGGAGCCGGGGCAAAGGCGACGCGGGGTGCCGGTGGTGGTGACCGGTCTGGTGGTCAGCGCCAGCCACCGGCAGACACAACGGGGTCGCATGGGCACCCTGGTGTTGGATGATCGCAGCGGGCGTATCGAATGCACCCTGTTCAGCGAGGCCTACGAGCAGCATCGTGAACTGATCTCCGCGGACAATATCCTGGTGGTATCGGGTAATCTCAACTATGACGAGTTTCGCGGTGGGCTCAGTATTCGGGTCGATAATCTGCTGACCTTTGAACAGGCCCGTTCACACTATGCGGGTCTGCTGAATATCAAAGTCTCTCTCAACGGTCTCGATATATCCGGATTCAGTGAACAACTGCAACAGATACTCTCTCCCTTCAGGGGCGGCACCACCGGAATCAGACTGCACTATCAGGCAACGGACGCCTGTGGCGATATCCAGTTGGGCAAGGAGTGGCAGGTCAATCCGACAGACGAGTTACTGCGCAGACTAGAACAGTTCTTCGGACCAGGTTCTGTGCAGGTCGCTTATCGTCACTCCCAGCAAGGGAGTAAAAATGGGGGGCGTCGACAGGCGGTTCATTGATAAAGCCTGCCTGAGATTTCCTGGTTTAGAGACTGTCCTAACCTATTTGAATCCGGTATATTTCGCGCATGGATCTGAATTTTCTTGAATTTGAACAACCGATCGCCGAACTTGAAGCGAAGATCGAAGAACTCCGCCTGGTGGGTACCGACAACGAGATCAACATCCAGGACGAGATTGCCCGGTTGGAGAACAAGTGTCAGACCCTGACCGAATCGATCTTCTCCAACCTCAAGCCCTGGGATATCTCACAGCTCTCGCGTCATCCCCAGCGGCCCTATGTGCTCGACTATATCGACCGCATATTCGACGAGTTCCACGAGCTGCACGGGGACCGGGCCTTTGCCGACGATCATGCCATCGTCGGCGGCGTGGCGCGTCTCGAGGGGCGGCCGGTGATGTTGATCGGCCATCAGAAAGGCCGAGACACCAAGGACAAACTGTTTCGTAACTTCGGCATGCCCCGTCCCGAAGGCTATCGCAAGGCCCTGCGCCTGATGGAGCTGGCGGAGCGTTTCAGATTGCCGGTCATGACCTTCATCGATACCCCGGGCGCCTATCCCGGTGTCGGCGCCGAGGAGCGGGGGCAGAGCGAGGCCATCGCCCGTAACCTCAAGGTGATGTCGGGCCTGCGTACACCGATCATCTGTACCGTGATCGGGGAGGGCGGATCCGGTGGCGCCCTGGCGGTGGGTGTCGGCGATCGCATCCTGATGCTGCAATACAGCACCTACTCGGTGATCTCACCGGAAGGGTGCGCCTCGATCCTCTGGAAGAGCGCGGAAAAGGCCCCCCTGGCTGCCGAGGCCATGGCGATCACCTCAGATCGGCTGAAGGAGCTGGGACTGGTCGACGAGGTTGTGCCGGAGCCCTTGGGCGGCGCCCATCGGGACATCGAGACCATGGCCAAGAGCCTCAAACATGCGTTGGTGGAGGGATTGGACAACATCACCAGCATGGCCGTCGACAAACTGCTCGATACCCGCTATCAGCGGCTCATGCAGTATGGTCAGTTTGCCGGAGACTGATAGCAGGAATCCCTTGTGAACCTCACAGCCAGCCGGCTGCTTGAGACGCTGCGGCAGCTGCCGACTGCATCCAGATGCCATCTCGCCCTCAGCGGTGGACTCGACTCCTGCGTATTGCTCCACCTGCTGGTCCAACTCAGACCCCAACTCCCCTTTGAACTTAGGGCGATCCATGTGCACCACGGATTGCAACATCAGGCCGATAGCTGGCAGAACTTCTGCGAAGAGCTCTGCAATGGCTATGACACTCCCCTGAAAAGCGTACATCTGACCCTCAACGTCGACAGCGGCGAGAGTCTGGAGGCGGTCGCCAGGGAGGCCCGCTACCAGGCAATGGCCGATCAGATGAGGGAGGGGGAGCTGTTGCTGACCGCCCAGCATCGGGACGATCAGGCGGAGACCCTGCTACTGCAACTGCTGCGCGGCAGCGGACCCGCCGGACTCGCCTCCATGCCGCCCCTGGCCCGCTTCGATCCCGGCTGGTTGGCCAGGCCACTATTGGATTGCACACGCCAATCCCTGGAAGAGTATGCCAGGCGACATGACCTGACCTGGCAGGAGGACCCCTCCAACCAGGATCAGCGCTTCGATCGCAATTTCATCCGCCATCAGGTGATGCCCCTGCTCCGTTCCCGCTGGCCGGCAGCGGCCACCACCCTATCCCGGGCGGCCCGCTTCAGCGGTGAAATGCTGATGCTGGTAAGAGAGGAGGCCGAAGAGGACCTGGCCAAGGCCCGCACTAAAGATGGCGATACCCTCTCGATCTCAGCTCTGAAACAGCTGAACTCCGTTCGCCTCAGAAACCTGCTGCGCCACTGGATCAGCGCCAGCGGCGCCCCCCTGCCCAGTTCGAAAAAGCTCGTGCGCATGGAACAAGAGGCGGTGCATGGCCGTATCGATGCGGTACCGCTGATCAGTTGGGAGGGTTGGGAGGTGCGACGCTATCGTGACCGGCTGATTCTCAATCCCGCCCAGAGGATAGATCTACCCGCCCAGCCGCTGGCCTGGCTCGGAGGGAACGAACTGATACTCCCCGAAGGTTTAGGACGGCTGATTGCGCAACCCGGTGAAGGCGGTGTCTCAGTAACCCGTTGGGAGCAGGCCAAAGTGGAGGTGCGATTCAGACAGGGTGGTGAGCATTGTCTGCTGCCCAATCAGTCCCACCATCGGCCGCTGAAAAAACTCTTCCAGGAGTGGGGTGTGCCGACCTGGGAGCGGGAGCGTATGCCACTGGTCTACCTGGATGGTGAATTAGCGGTGATACCAGGGTTCTGTATCTGTCAGCCTTTTCAGGCGCGAGTGAGCGAGGATGCCATCCTTATTGAATGGATAAAGGTTTAGCTTTTGAATTCTGCATGTTTGGTTTTGCAACAAGGGTTCCTATACAATCATTGCATCAAATCCAGGTCCCACGAATCGTTATTTGGACCCTGACATTGGTGTGGAAAGTAATAAGGCATGGGCAGAAGAAGCTTCTCAAACGGATTGTTTTTCGGAGTAGGCATCATAGTCGGAGTGCTGGTTTTGCTGTTTATTGCCGCGCCGCAAATATACCTGTCGTCAGAGAATAGGAACTTTGCTGATTTGCGGGAAAAATCCAAGCTGGATTGCCTGACCATGCCGTTACATTGTTTAGTCCGTGATGGGGATATCGATGGTCTTACTGGTTACCTAAACAATGGGAAAGAGTTAGAGCTTAAGGACAACTGGGGACGGACTGCGCTCTATTACGCTCTTTGGAATGAGAAGCCGCATATCCTCAAAATGCTATTGAGCGCCGGTAGCGATGTAAACACCAAAGATGATAATGAGCGGTCAATATTATTTCAAGCGGTTGCCTGGAAAAAGTATGCTGTTGCAACGGAATTGTTGGCCAATGGCGCGGATATCGATGCTTTAAACGGGAAAAAACATCCGCAGACAGCCCTGCACTATTGTGTCATGAAAAATATGCCTGAATGTGTGGAGTTGCTATTGAATCATGGGGCAGATAAAAGCCTCAAGGACTCGTTTGGATACACTCTGTATGAAAGGGTGCGTATGCACAGTCATATTGATGACAGGGTTGGAGATCTGTTGCATAGGTAATCGATAAGCACCTATATGCGTGGGCCGTGCAATCTATTTACCGTGTCAATATTCAATCAATGGATCAATACTTTCTTACATGTCTAATGGGAATGTAATATGAAGATTCTGGTGGCCGTTGATCTTTCCGAGTCGTCACAAAAGATCGTCACAAAGGCCGAAGAGATCGCACAAGCATTGTCAGCAACTATTTGGCTGCTGCATGTCGCAGAACCTGAACCGGATTTCGTCGGGTATCAAGTGGGACCGCAATCGGTTCGGGATTCACTCTCGCAGAAGTTCCATGATGAACATCGCCAGATCCAAGAGATGGCTGATAGTATGCGAGAGAAGAAGCTGGACGTAACTGCACTTCTGATGCAAGGATCAACGGCAGAAACCATTCTGCAAGAGGCCTCAAGGTTGGGTGTGGATATGATTGTCATAGGCTCGCACGGGCGAGGAGCCATGTATCAGATTCTTATGGGGAGTGTGACTGAAGGTGTACTCCATGCGGCAACCTGTCCGGTCCTGATTGTCCCCACACATGATCGAACATAGCAATAGGCATGGATTAAAGATTCGGAATGAATAAGGTTATATTTTGATGGGCGTTATAGAGTGCCAGAATAAGTGACAGTTTATTAAGTATCAACTACTCCTCGTTAGTCCTGCACCTATGCATTGTGTACATATATATCAATAAGATAAAAAGAATATATAATGCCAGTGATCCACCACCGCCACCACCACTGTCATTATGCTCTGTAGAATTATCCGCATTGCTATTATCCGGCGGGTTGTCAGTGTCTGCATTAGTGCTGCCGCTGGTTGTTATTTCTGGTAGTGAAATAAAAACCATGTTTTCTTCATTCGTAACAGTATCTGTAATTACAGTTTGTAAAATAGCAGAGACTGTTGGGACGAGTGGCGCATTGATTTGCAATGACAACAGGCATGAGCTAGACGGGTTTAGCAAGTCATCGGCACAAGTGTTAGACAATATGTTATTTCCAGAATAGCCAATCAGGGAAATGGTAGAAACAGTAATAGGGTTTAACGATCTGTTACTTATATCTATATCTAATGGTTGAGTGCCCAGGGCTTCAGCTTCGCTAAAATAGACTTCCAGGCCAGGCTTTGAGACAGCGATTTTCAGACCTTTGCTGGTTATATCATGATATGTCATTGATACTGACTTATCTGGCATAACTGCAAGATTAGCATCTATATAGTATGAATCCAGAGTGCTTCTGTAAACATAAGGATTGGTATCTACAGCGATACTGGATGTTAGGTGGTTATCAGAAATCTCTGCAATGCGTATGTGTTCATATGCGTTATGGTAATATGCAAGGTGGACGGTTGTATCGTCAATAACAAGTATTTTCGGTTGAGATGGATAGAGATAAGAAACGCTGTTTTCTGGAAAATACAGTTCGGCATCAACCAAAAAGTGCTGCCATTCATTGACTGAGAATCTTGAATATCTTACTCCGCCTGGATAGCATGCGGATACTGCAAGACCGCCCCTGCACTCTTTGCTTTCATATCCAAAGTGCAAGTCGTGGTTACTATCGAAAGCAATTGAGGGTGAGCTCCAATACATTTCGTATAAAACATCGACGAAGAAGTGGGGGACTGATTCGCTGTTTAGAATTATACTTATATCCCAATCTGTCTCTGCTTTAACGGCCATGAACAAACGCTTAAGCCGAGTAAAAGCAATTTTTATATTATTGTTTGCATCAATATCCAACTCTGCCGTGGCACCGATAACATCTCTACGAGTAAAGTCACTTACGTTCCTTGGTTCGTACTCATAAACTTGGGTGCTGGTCCAGTTGTTAGATGCATTGGTGATATATCTCAACTGCCAGGGAGTAATTCTGCTTGTCCTGCCATTAGTCAGATATGCGATATGTAATTTTCCATTGGAATCCATTTTCATTGAATACTCACCGACAGCAATATATCCAGGGTCTATAAGCTCATTCACCCATACGCCAGTGTGATTACTCAAATAGTTAGTACCAGAGGAATTAGCTTCAGCATAGACGATATGTATAAAACTGTTATCATCAATAATTAGTGAGGGTTGGACGTAATCGCTATAATCGGAAAAGCTGGATAATCTTTCATGTTCCCATCGACCTGTTGTATTCGTGGAATAGTACAGGCTGCGCCAAATGGAATCATCTTCTACAACATAAATTATATGAGTGTGGCCATCATTATCAATTGCTATATCGGAATTGAGACCAGCGTCAAAGTAACTATTCTCACCAGTAGTGACAAGGGTCTCGTTAAAGGTAAATCCATCAAATGTAATATTGGAAAGATCCATCGGTAACAACACTGTTGAATCAGGATCTTGATCAATAAAAAAAAGGGAGATCAAACCATCACCAGTAATGACCATATTTGATATGCGAGTAGATAATACAGAATTTGTAATAGGGTAGGTGTGGTGACTCCAGGTGGAATGATCTTTAAATGCATATCCGACATAGTTACTTCCACTGTTTTCGAAATTGACATAGGCTAGGTGTAGGTGGTCATTCTCATCTATGTGAATCGATGGATGATATCCATAAGAGGATCCGGTTGATTCGATGCTAACAAGATCCTGTGACCATGAGCCCTGACTGTTGTCAGAGCAGAATAGTTCGAAAGCGATTGGATTTTTCTGTTGATAACAGGCAAAAACATGGTTTTGTGAATTAACAGCAAGCGATACAAATTTATAAATTACGTTAGTACCAAAATTTGAACTAATAGTCTCAAAACTCCAAGCTCCACCGTTGTTGTAGGCATGATCTAGATGTGCTGTGTCTGGGTTAAAATAAGCAACATGAATAACATTATCGCTGTCAATTACCGTTACAACATCGCCAGGAAAAGTCGGGTCATTAGTAAAACTCAATACTTCTTCGATATTCCAGCCCCTGGTATCTCTTACTGCATGATATAAAGTGGCTTCATGGATATACGCAAAGTGGAAATTGCCTGACGAATCCAAGTCAGCAGATTTGTGGCCACCGGAGTGAGTTCGTACAAATTCATCGGGAGGTATTGGTGTGGTTTCTATAGTCCAGGAATTGGAATTGCCGTAGGCATACTTGATGCCAGGGACATGGCCGTTCGTATATGGGATTGTTTCAAGCTGGTCAGAATATAATATATGAAAATTACCATTTCCATCTTTTGCGGCAGAAACATATCTGCCTACTTGTGAAGAGCCATCAACCACCTCTTCGGTCCAAGTGTTATCTGCATCCATATAACCATGAAATAGATGGCTGCCTCCATAGAAGATATGAGGGTTGCCAGCATCATCTATGACTTGAGAGTATCTGCTAAGATCGAAATATTTCTGTTCATGGACCGTTTCTGGTGTCCATACGGCAGCTTGAAGAACAGGACTAGATGTATATAGGAACAGGAGTAGGAAGAGCGGACGGAGGATTGATTTCATACTAATTCCCTTTACAGCATCTCCATGAGTTATCTTCAACTATGCTTGTTCACATTAGAATGAAGATTACCGGCAGAAACAATCTGTATAAAAATATTGATCGAAAAACACATTCGATAATAACGAAATATATATTACCAGAATACCTGTATTATTAGCTAGCGCAAAAATGTGGGTGAAGAATGAGTTCGCCTGATTATCAATTTCTTGATAAATATGGGTGTCGTGGATGGCGGCCAAATAAATGATTAATACAAATTAATGTGATCATGAATCGAACTAAATATGTGCAATCGTCATCAGTACCGATTTATATGAAAACATTAACTGTCAAAGTATGATTAATAAATAACATCTAAATTTTATCTAAAGTAGCATACTTTTTCTATGCATAAACAGTAACGGCAGTGATATACTGGTACACCTGTTCCTTACGCAAAGAATTCTATGCCATATACTATGAGCTTGAACTACCAATCGTTGGAAAAGCTGTTATCGGAACTAGAGATATTCGGGCGAAGCCACGATCAAGCTAACATGGATCGCTCCCACCGTATGCTTAATATTACCCGCGAAACGGGCGAGTTTCTGAATGTTCTAGTTCAGGCAACCAATGCCAAGCGTATACTTGAAATCGGCACCTCAAACGGTTATTCAACCCTATGGCTTGCGCAGGCAGCTCAGGCTATCGATGGCCATGTCTTCACTGTTGAGTTATCCGAGTACAAGATAGAGCTGGCTGCCAGGAATTTTGCACGCTCGGGTATATCCAACTTCATTACCCAAGTGGAAGGCAATGCCAAAAATCTCCTCGAGGCGAAGAGCGACAGCAGTTTTGATCTGCTGTTTCTCGACTCCGAACGGAGTGATTACCTTGACTGGTGGCCGCACATCCGGCGCATACTTCGTCCGGGTGGCTTGCTGGTAATGGACAACGCCCTTTCCCACGCCGAGGAGGTCGCTGCTTTCATTCTCCTCGTTTCCGCAGACCCGGCTTACTCCACTTGTACTGTACCGGTCGGCAAAGGCGAGTTTCTCGCTACCGATGCAGGCAAGCTGAAAACAAGCCTGTCAACGGGTGTATGAACGCTGATCCTGGTACCTACATCTTGTTGTTGAGGGCTGACGCAAACAGTGCGGTAGAGATAGGGCGCTGGGGTGTCCTCGATATCAGACCCGGCTACTATCTCTATGTAGGCAGTGCATTCGGCCCAGGTGGTGTTCGGGGACGTGTCTCTAGACATTGCCGGGAGAGGAAGTCGAAGCATTGGCATATCGATTATCTTAGAGAGATGACACTCATCGAATCAGTCTGGTACATCCACGGGCAGACTCGCCTGGAACATCGATGGGCGAAGGCGTTGGCTAAATGGAGCAAAGCGGAGTCGGTGCGGGGTTTTGGCAGCAGTGACTGCAGCTGCGATACTCACCTCTTCTATTTTAAGCGGGCACCGACCTTGATTGGATTTACCAAGATTCTCGGGTATTCAGTTGCAGCATGGTCCTGTGAGGAGACCTGGCAGCAATTTAAAGGCTAGTGAAGAAAATTAAACATCCGGTTGCGATAACGCTTCACCAGTTCACCCTGTCCACCCAATAACTCAAATATCCGCAACATCTCCTTCTGCGCTGCATTGTCCCCATAACTACGGTCCTTCTGTAACAGGGACATGAGCAGTTCAAGGGCCCCTTCGAAATCGTTTTCCATCACCTTATGGGATGCCAGCAGATGCAGGGCCTCGCTGTCAGCGGGATTTGCCTGCAGACGATTCTCCAGTTCCGCTGCCGGCGGGCTGTCAGCGGTTGCGCGATCGATTTCGATCCGCGCCAGCATGGAGGCCACCTCCGGCTTGTCCCTCTCTTCAGGGGGCAGGGCCTTGAGCAGTTTTTCAGCCTCATCCAGCTTGCCGAGAGTGGCCATATAGCGCGCATAAGAGAGTCTGACCCGGGGGCTTTCCGGATCGGCCTCACTGGCCTGCTTGAGCAGGGCCTCGGCGCCTTCCGCATCGCCTTGCAGCAGCAAGGCATCGGCCTGGGTCAGTAGGGTGTCGGACTCGCGAGGAATGTGCTTGTCGAGAAAGCTGCGGATCTCCGCTTCCGGCAAAGCCCCCATGAACTCATCCACCACCTGGCCCTGATGGAACAGCTTTACGCTGGGGATGCTGCGTACCTGGAAATGGGCGGCCAGTTGCTGTTCCTGCTCGGTGTTCACCTTCGCCACCAGGAACTTGCCCTGATACTCATCCGCCAGTTTCGCCAGGGTTGGCATCAGGCTCTTGCAGGGATTGCACCACTCGGCCCAGAAGTCCACCAGTACCGGGACATGCATGGAGTTTTCCAGCACCAGCTGTTGAAAACGGTCTGTGGTGACATCAAAGACAAAGGATTGGTCCGCCATGGGTGAAAGCTCCTGTGCTTAAGCCGATAAGGGGCGCCATTATACTGAATTCAGGCCAGAATGTTGGACTTGAAATCCCCCTTGTCACGCCCCATTTAAGGCATAATCCAAACTTATGGAATCAGTATCATGAGTAAAGCCCTGCATATCGTCTGTCCCCATTGCGACGGCATCAACCGGGTCCCTGCCGAGCGACTGCAGGACGGCGCCAAATGTGGCAAGTGCCATCAGCCCCTTTTTTCCGGCCAGCCCCTGGCACTGGATGAGAGGCGTTTCCAGCACCACGCGCAAAAAAACGACATTCCCCTGCTCATCGATTTCTGGGCGCCCTGGTGCGGACCCTGCCGGATGATGGCCCCGGCCTTCGAGCAGGCGGCCGTCCAGCTCGAACCGGCAGTCAGATTGGTCAAAGTCAATACCGAAGAGGCCCAGCAACTGGGTGCCAGCTTCGGCATCCGCAGTATCCCCACCCTGATGCTGATGCGCGGCGGCAGAGAGGTTGCGCGCCAGGCAGGGGCGATGGACCAAGGGAATATCGTGCAGTGGACCCATCAAAATCTCGTTGTATAGCAGTTTGCTTGATATCTTGAGTTACAGTGAAAAAAATTGACACACACATACACTGTTATATTATTAAGTACCTATTTGGGGGTGGCGATTAAAGGAGATAACTAACGGTTTCCCAGGGTTGGGTGGTCGTTTGAAATGGGAATGGACACCGGCCTCACTACGCTCATCGCCATTGCGCGCTTCCATCAGCTTCCCGCCGAACCCGAGCAGATTGCCCACCAATTCGGCAAACCCGGTCAACCCTTTACCGATAGCGAACTGCTACAGGCTGCCAAGGCCCTTACCTTAAAGGCAAAGCGGTCAAAAGCAACGCTGGCTGAGTTGGATAACAGCATACTGCCGGCAATAGCAAAGCTGAAAGACGGCAGCTACATCATTCTGGCCCGCGTCGCCAAATCAAATTCGTCTGGGGATCAGCAGCAAGCACAAGCAGGCCTATTGGTGCATGATCTCCGTGAAAATGCTCCGAAAAGCATGAAGTTGGAGGCATTCAATGCCATCTGGTCAGGCGAGCTGATACTCTTGACAAGAAGGCAGGGGCTGGGCGAGAGCCTGCAGCAGAAGTTCGACATCTCCTGGTTCATCCCCTCTCTGGTGAAATACCGCAAACTTTTCGACGAGGTGTTGATCGCCTCATTTTTCCTCCAGCTCTTCGCCCTGGTGACACCGCTCTTCTTTCAGGTGGTGATGGACAAGGTGCTTGTGCACAGAGGTTTCACCACCTTGGACGTTTTGGCGGTGGGCTTTTTTGTCCTGGTGGTATTCGATGCCCTGATGGGGGGTATCCGCAACTATCTCTTCAGCCATACCACCAACCGGGTGGATGTCACCCTGGGTTCACGGCTCTACAATTATCTGATGGCCCTGCCGATGGCCTATTTCGAATCCCGCCAGGTGGGGCAGAACGTGGCCCGGGTGCGGGAACTCGACACCCTGCGCAACTTCATCACTGGCACCGCCCTGACCCTGGTCATCGACCTCTTTTTCGTCTTCGTCTTCCTTGCGGTGATGTGGTACTACAGCCCCACCCTGACCTGGATCGTATTGGCGACCATACCCCTGTATGTAGTGCTCTCCCTCTTTATCACCCCCATCCTGCGCCACCGTCTCAACGACAAATTCAGGCATGGGGCGGCCAACACCGCCTTTCTCACCGAGTCGATTACCGGTATCGGTACGGTCAAGTCGATGGCGGTGGAACCCCAGATGCAGCGCAAGCTCGAAGACCACCTCGCCAACTATGTCCACGCCTCGTTCCGCAGCCAGGACCTGAACGAAGTAGGGGGGGTGGTTTGATTTCTTTACTATTGAATAATAGTAAAGAATGGTATATGATATTGATCAATATATTCGTCTGAATGGGTCCGTGTCATGCCGAAGGTAAGCGCGAAAAGACAGATAACGCTTCCAATCAGTCAATGCGAGGCGCTTGGAATAAAGCCGGGCGACGAGGTTGAGAGTTTCATCGCCGATGGTCTGCTGACGATCATTAAAAAACGCAAAGGTGCTGCCAGGGGACTTTTGAAATCGATTCGCGTGAATCGCGATATGTCGGATGAAGACTCCTTGCAAAGTGCGTTGAAGTGATTGCTGTAGATACGAATGTATTACTTCGCTATCTGCTCGAGGATGATGCTGATCAGTCTCCCCTTGCGGCAAGGTTGATCACGGGGAAGCGCCCTGTCCTGGTTACGGATGTGGTTTTGGCAGAGTTGATCTGGACCCTGAGAGGTAAAAAGTACCAACTCAAGAAGACCGAATTGGCCACTGTCATTCTTGCCCTGTTTCAAGAGCCCAACATCAGGTTTGAGGATGGGCAGGTGGTATGGCAGGCATTAAACGACTATCGCAAATCAAAGCCGGTCAGTGGCAGGGAAGCGGATTTTGCCGATGCGCACATCATAAACAAATCTAAATCCATTGCGGGAAGGAAAAAACAACGATTTCAGGGTAGCTACACCTTCGATACAGCAGCGCTAT
>NATW01000096.1 GCA_003094555.1 gamma proteobacterium symbiont of Ctena orbiculata | reverse complement strand
ACACCGGCACGGGTATTTCGAAACAACACCCGGCCGGTACCGTGTCGATCGAGTAAGGTCCCAATCAGGGTCTCTCTGGCCGCATCCCGTTGTGCTGCATCGGCGTCACTTGCTTCGAGCAGGGGTTGCAGGAGTTGTTGTTCGCTCTCGTCCAGGATATCCCGCAACTGTTGTGCCCCCTCCGGGGACACCCGGTTATGGTGGAGTAGTTGCTCCACTGCATCCGCGACTGGCTGGTAGTGTCGCTCCTCCTCCTGAAAGGCCTGCAGGTCATAGTAACGATCCGGGTCGAGTAAGCGCAGACGGGCAAAGTGCCCCGCTTGCCCCAACTGCTCCGGGGTGGCCGTCAACAGCAGCACCCCCGGGGTTTTCAGGGCCAGGGCCTCGACCAGCAGATACTCCGCACTGGGATCCTCGGCGGACCAGGTCAGATGATGTGCCTCATCCACAATCAACATATCCCAACCCCCATCCAGTGCCTGGCTGAGGCGTTGTGCATTGTGATGGAAGAGATCGAGGCTGCAGAGTACCAGCTGTTCGGCATGGAAGGGGTTGTCACCCTGCCCCGAATCCTGGATGGCCTGGCAGGTCTCCTCGTCGAAGATTCGGAACCTGAGATTGAAACGCCGCATCAGTTCCACCAGCCACTGATGGACGAGTGGATCCGGTACCAGGATCAGGGCTCGGCTGGTGCGTCCTGTCATAATCTGATGATGCAGTATCAGGCAGGCCTCGATGGTCTTGCCGAGTCCCACCTCATCGGCCAGCAGTACCCGGGGATTGGGCCGGTTTGCCACTTCGTGGGCGATGTAGAGCTGATGAGGGATCAGATCGATCCTGGGTCCACCCAGACCGAGTATGGGTGACTGCAGATGTCGCCCGAGCTGGCGCAGGGTGTGATAGCGCAGATTGAACCAGTGAGGCGGGTCGACCTGTCCCCCAGAGAGCCGTTGCTGGGGTTGGTCGATGCGTAACGAGTCGCTGAGATCCGTTTCCTTGAGCGCACGCTGCTCCCCAGCCTGGTCTTCTCCCAGGTAGGTCAGGCAGCCGTTCTCCTCGACCACGCGTTTCACCAGCAGAGTGCCGCCATCACGGCTTTCGACCCAGTCACCCGCTGTGAAGGCAACCCGTGTCAGCGGAGCCCCCTGTTGGGCATACACCCTGTTTTCTCCGACTGCGGGAAAATGGATGGTGACCGTGCGTCCTTCACACTTCACAATGCTGCCCAGACCCAGCTCGGATTCGCTATCACTGATCCAGCGTTGGCCGGGCAAGAAGAGTGGCATAGGGTATGGTCCTGGAAAAAGAGGCAGATGATATCACTTCACTGATATGGGTCCAGTCCAGGGTTGCCGGACGGTCTGGCCTGCGGATGGCTTTTTGCGGGAAAAGACTTGAGTCTGGGCGACAGCAGGGAATAATATCCCGACGGTAAACTGAGCGTGGTGGATTGTGGAAAATAAGTTTGAACAAATTCTTTGGGGCAGTCGACTTGTCGTCCTGGCTGCGGTGGTCGCAAGCATGGCAGCAGCCATTGCAATGTTCTATATGGCTTCGGTGGATGCTTTCTACATGATCTCCCACCTTGGAGATTATGCCTCGCCATCCCTCAGTCCCGAGCAGCGGGTCGATCTACGCTCCACCACCATTACCCATGTGGTGGAGATCGTGGACGGTTATCTGCTGGCGACAGTGCTGCTGATCTTCTCACTGGGACTGTATGAGCTTTTCATCAGCAAAATAGATCATGCGGAGCACTCTGAGAGTGCCTCAAATGTCTTGATGATCACCAGTCTGGACGATCTGAAAAGCCGACTCGCCAAGGTTGTGATGATGATACTGGTGGTGCGCTATTTTGAGTTTGCCCTGGGTATGGATTTCACCACGCCCATGGATCTGCTGCAGTTCGCCGGCGGTATTGCGCTCCTTGGATTAGCCCTCTACCTGGCCCATTTGGCAGACAAGGATGGGGCTCATTAAGCTGCCGTTCAGGGCTTTCTTGGTATACTGGTGTTGTATCGGATGTTAGCTGTTTCCGGTGTCTAACTGGACCCTGAAGAGTCGTCGTCAAGGGCATAAGATCCGTTGTGATTTAATGTAAACTAAAGCGATTGATAATTGTCTTTGATAGCTATTAGTGGTCTATTTACTTTATAATCCGCCGAGTTTTAGGGAAGGGTGTTTTTTGTCCCTGCTGGTGTATAAGTGTTAACTGTTTGATTTTAGAGGTAATTACCTGATGAATAAAATGAAAATGATGCTACTGGCTGCCAGTACGACAGTTGTGTCCCTGGGTGCAGTGGCGACTGCTAGCGCTGATCCTGTGGCACTCGCCACTCAACGTGGCTGCATGGCCTGCCACCAGGTTGAAACCAAGGTTGTCGGTCCTGCTTATAAAGAGGTTGCCGCTAAGTACAAGGGCCAGGAAGATGCCGTTGAGATGCTGTCGGCAAAGGTTAAGGCAGGCGGATCCGGCGTTTGGGGTCCTGTACCCATGCCACCGAATGCTCATGTCAGCGATGAAGACATCAAGGCCATCGTTGAGTGGGTGATGACGCTCTAAAGCTGCTCATCCTCATCGTAAGATAGAAAAAACGCCTGCCATTGAGTCAGGCGTTTTTTTTTATAAAATCGGGCGAACCAGGTGTTTGGCTGGGGTATATGGCGCGATATGTGGCAAATGACCTATAAAACGTCCCGATCCTCAGCCTCGGGTTTGCTTTGAATGGGGCATTAATGTCATTCTCGTCAGCCGTCGATCCAGCCATTTCCGGGTTGATTATTACGGAGATGGACAGAGAAGTTGTGTTTAGTATCAGGAGTTTTTGAGTATGACCTATTTCAATCGTTTTTCACTCATCGGACTGTTTCTTATCGCTATTGGCCAGACAGCTGTCGCCGGATCTGTCGCCGATGGCATCATGGTGGAAGATCCCTATGTCAGGGCTGTACCGCCTGGACAGCCGAATTCGGCATCTTTTATGGTGTTGCACAACAAGGGAGAAAAGGGCAGTGCCTTGATGTCAGCCAGCTCGCCTGCCGCTGACGTGGTGGAGTTGCATACTCACACCATGGAAGAGGGAATGATGCGCATGCGCAAGGTGGAGAAGATCGACCTGCCTGCCGGAGAGGTGGTCAAGCTGCAGCCTGGCGGTTTACATGTGATGCTTATCGGCCTGAAGCAGAAACTGGTGCCTGATGAAAAGCTGTCCTTGACCCTGACATTCGCGGATGGATCGAGCCTGCAAGTGGATGCCCCGGTGCGCAAATTGCAGATGAAGATGAAACAGGGTGACCACCAGGGTCATATGCACTGACAGTTGAAATCAGCACCTCCCTTCGATTCCTGCGGGGCACTGAGGCAGGCATTTACTGCGGGGTTGCAGCGGCTACTGAGCAACCCCGGCCTGGGCAGCTATATCCTGGTACACGCCAATGCCTGTTTTGACACCGAGATCTATCGGATACTCAAGCAGGACCTGGCGCACCGCTTCGACCAATTGGCTGCCTACTGCCGCGAGGCCTTGAGCGAAGGTCGTGAACTTGCGGGTGCCGAAGATGATCAGCTGGTCTTTCTGAAGCTGATGGCAATCGGTTTCGAGGGTATACAGGCCACGGAGTTTCGGC